>JBILTI010000001.1:0-22524 GCA_044371595.1 Bacteriovoracaceae bacterium | reverse complement strand
GCGACTGTGGAAGTTTTTCAAAAAGAAGGTTCTCTACAATAAGTACTACGAGAACCGAGCAAAGTTTGAAGACGCCTGCACAGACTTTTTTCGATACATCCGAAGGTATCGAAGAGAATTGTCAACGATTCTAACCGACGAGTTTCACGTTATGGGTACTTGAAAACCCAACTGCGTTGCGTTTAGCGGCCATAGTCGCAGTCGAAGCGGGGCCTGACTCGGCCGATCGTTTTCCTTACAGAAGTGCTGGACGCGGGAGAAGACGGACGTGGCGGTAGCGAGGGTAAGGACGGCCGAGAAGCATTTTTCATGGCAACATCCAGGTTAAAGCTGGGCAGTTCTACAGAAAGCCATCTATCTTAATATTAAAAATTAAAACAATTATTTATCTAAGCATTAGATAAGATTGCGCGACCTTCGACGATGTATACTGGGGCCTGATCGTGATATGAATCGGACATGACATCGCCAGAAGTGTAGAGCGCTTCCCGAAGGGACCGAAACACCAGTATGCTGAAAAATACCTGAAGATACCAATCTTACTCCGTCGAGACCGCATGCCCCACGATTTCAAGAAGCTCATGTTCGCCCGGTTCTTCTTTACCTTCGCCGTCCAGATGCAGGCGATCGTCCTCGGCTGGCGCATGTACGAGCTGACAACCGACCCACTCTACCTGGGCCTCATCGGCCTCGTCGAGGCGATCCCCGCGCTGGGATTAGCGCTCTTCGCGGGCTACCTCGTCGACCGGGGCCGCCCCCTCGTCGTCTACCGACGGCTCACGTTCGTGAGCCTCGCGTCGGCGCTCCTCATGCTCCTGTCGCAGCTCCCGGACCTCGGCGTCGCCGCGGGTCTCCAGGTGAAGCTCCTCTTCCTCTCCTCGTTCCTCACCGGCTGCGCCCGAGCGTTCTCGCAGCCGGCGATGTACTCCCTCGTCCCGAAGCTCATCCCCCGACCGCTCCTCCCGAAGTCCTCGGCGTGGATGTCCTCGGCGATGCAGACGGCGCGGATGTCCGGGCCCGCGGCGGGGGGAATCCTCTACGGCTTCCTCGGGGTCTCCGGAACCGCGGCCATCACCGCCGGTTGCCTCGCGGTGACCACGGCCACGCTCTTCCTCATGAGCTTCAATCCCCCGGCGAACGTACCGGAGAAGGGATCGTCGATCCGCGCGGACCTCCTCTCCGGGGCCCGCTTCGTCCTCCGGCATCCGATCCTCTTCCCGGCGCTCACCCTGGACATGGTCTCGGTCCTCTTCGGCGGGGTCACCGCCCTCCTCCCGATCTACGCCGCGGAGATCCTCTTCGTGGGCCCCGAAGGCCTCGGCGTCCTCCGGGCGGCGCCGGCGATCGGCGCCTTCGTCATGAGCGCCTGGCTCATCCGCGGGGGCCTTAATAAGGGCGCCGGAGCGAAGCTCTTCTGGTCCGTGGCGGGGTTCGGCGTCTGTATCCTGATCTTCGCCGTCAGCCGGAGCTACGTGCTCTCGCTCGCGGCGCTCATCGCGAGCGGCATGTTCGACAGCGTCAGCATGGTGATCCGGACCGCGGCGGTACAGCTCTCGTCACCCGATCATCTGCGGGGACGGATAGCGGCGGTCAACTCGATCTTCATCGGCTCCTCGAACGAGCTCGGCGAGTTCGAGTCCGGGGTCGCGGCGAAGCTCCTCGGGACGTTCCCGGCGGCGGTCTTCGGTGGCGCCGTGTGCCTCCTCACTGTCGGCGCCGTGTGCCTCGCGGCCCCGAAGCTCCGGCGCCTCGACCTCGAGGAGCTGGAAAAGGCGACGCACTAAGCTGGTGTGTTGGCGGCCCGCGGTTCGGGAGAGAAAATGGGAGCGCAACCATCGCTGGAGGAGTTATGGCAAACGTCTTTCAACCGAACGCCCACGATCTCTCCGACTCCCGGAGCAGGGCCGGGGTCCGGAGTTCCCTCTTACTCGTCCCCGCGGCGCGGTTTCTGTTTTCCCTGATCTTCATCGTTTCCGGGGTCAACCACTTCACCTCAGGGAGCGTCAGCTACGGGGCCCGCGCGGGGATCCCGCTCGCGGATATCCTCGTCCCCGTCTCGGGTCTCCTCATCGTCATCGGCGGCGTCAGCGTGCTCTTCGGCGTCCACGCCCGCGTCGGCGCAGCGCTGATCCTGCTGTTCCTCGCGCCGACGACGATCCTGATGCACGACTTCTGGAACGTCGCAGATCCGGTCCTGGCGCAGCAGCAGCTGATTCACTTTTTAAAGAACCTGGGACTCGCCGGCGGCGCCCTGTTGATCTTCTTCTACGGCGCCGGGCCCGTGAGCCTCGACCAGCGGAAATGAAAAAAGGTCCGACGGGTTTCCCCGACTGACCTTCGCGCGTGAACTTCGATGAGGAACTCTTACTGGGCAGCGAGCTGCGTCGAGGCCCGGGGATTCTGGCGGATGCTCCGGACGCGGCCGGCGTAGCCCTGAACCTGCGTCGTGACTTCCTTCCAGAGGCCGAAGAAGACGGACTCGGACTTTACTATGTACTGGGGAGCGACGATGACGTCGGCCTTGTTCGGAACCACGGCATTGTAGGCCGCCGCGGACTTCGTCTCCTCTTCCATGCCGGCGCCGAAGAAGAGGAAGCCGCCGCCGCCGTCGTAACCGACGCCGTCGGCGAAGTAGTTCGGATGCCGGATCGGGATCCAGAAGAGCCGCGTCGAGCGCGCCTGGCCCTGGATCTTCTTCGTCATGTCGACGTCGACGTCGGCGAGGAGGTCGGAGCGGAGGCGGACGTCGAGGTTACTACTCTCCTGCGAGCGGTTGGTGGTGTGCGAGCAAGAAACGAGGAACGCGAGGGAGGCGAAGAGCGCGAGAACTTTCATGAGAAACTCCTGAGAATTTAAACCTTTCCTTGATTAGAAATCAGATTGAAAAAAATGATAGCTCCGAAATCGCCGGAAGCCATGAAATTATACTTGCGCGAAACGCTCGGCCTAGGGCTTCCCCGTCCGCTTCCGGGCGTCCGCCTCGAAGAGGTAGATGCCAACGCAGACCTTCTGCTCCGGGCCCGACTCGTAGGCGGCGAAGTCCTTCCCGATGAGGAACCGGAGCTTCGTACCGCCGGCGGCGACGAGGGTCGCGGCCCCGAGCTCGGAGCCGCCGGTGAAGGTCTCCCCGCGGAGGGCCTTCTCCCCGCCGGGATCGAAGTACTCGCAGCGGAGCTCGAGCGGCGTCTCGGTGCGCTTACAGTGGAGGTCGAACGAGGCAACCACGGCCTCCCGGAGCTGACCCTTCTTTAGGTCGACGGAGAGGGCCTTGCAGCGCTCGAACGCGAAGAGGACGTTGTCCTTCAGGGGAACGACCCCGGCGAAGGCCGGAGCCGCGAAGAAAAGTAGAAAGAGGCTACTTCGCCGCAAGCTCGCGCTCCACGGCCTTGGTAATGAGCGGATCCAGCGGCTCGATGTCGGGGGAGAAGCGCTCGACGATCTCGCCGCGGCGGTTGACCAGGAACTTCTCGAAGTTCCATTTAACGTCGTTCGGCTTCCCGGAGAGGAGGTTCTTCTCCTTCAGCCGGGCGAGGAGGGTTCCTCCCGGTTTCTGCGTCGCCACCGGCTTCGTTTCCGTCAGGTACGTATAGAGCGGGTGCTGGCCCTCGCCCTTCACGACGAGCTTTTCGAACATCGGAAAGTCGACGCCGAAGTTCGCGTTGCAGAACTGCTGGATCTCCTGGCTCGTGCCCGGCTCCTGGCCCAGGAACTCGTTGGCCGGAAAGCCGAGGACGACGAGGCCCTGATCCCGGTGGTTCATATACAGCGCTTCCAGGCCCTCGTACTGCGGAGTGAGGCCGCACTTCGAAGCGACGTTGACGATGAGGAGAACCTTCCCGCGAAACTCCTGGAGAGAAACTTCCGTGCCGTCGAGGCGGCGGAGGCGTTGGTCGTAGATGGTCATGTGAGCTCCCTGTTTTCTAAGATCATCGTCTGTCGAACGAGGCCTCGTCCAGCCCAACAAAATTTAATCAGTTTACTCAACTTCTGGCGCAACTTTCCGATAGGCATAACGTGACGACAAAAAATAATGGCAGTTCTTCCCTTAGACCCCGGGACGTGGTCCGCCCCCGCCCGGATTCCCGATGGTTATCGTCGGAAACAGGGAAATTTTTGTCTCTCTTAGTTCGAACCGATAAGTCACTTAGAATAGTAGGGTGAAGTTGGGGAGACTTATGCGCTTAATTTTACTCGTGATACTATTCATCATCGGCGGCTGCGTCGGGACCGTTGAAGAAGCGGCCGCACCCCAGAGCCTGAAATTCGAGAATCCTCCGACGACCTTTAGCTACTCGGGTCTCGCCGCGGTTCGCGCGATCTCGCACAGTAAGATCGAAATCGAGTTCTTTCCGGCGCCCGGCGGGGAAGATGTCCGTTACGACCTCTACGTCAACAACGCGACCACCCCGGTGACGCTCAACCCGGAGACGCTGCTGAAGCTCGCCGGCGGCAAGCTCCTCTACACCGTTGAAAACCTCGTCGCCGACCGAGAATACAAGCTGAAGCTCCGCGCCTACAACGAAAAGACCGCCGCGGTCTCCACGGGCGAGACCGTGATGTTCGCGCGGACCTTCGACAACGTCGTCACAGATTTCAAGGGCGTCTCGCAGCTTTCTCTCGTGCCCGGAAACACCTCCGGGTCGATCAAGGTCGACTGGATCGCCCCGCCGGTAAGCCTCTTCCCGTTCCCGTCGGAGCCCGCGCGCTACGAAATCACCGTCATCAGCGAGGTCGGAGGTCCCGCGAACCTCAATAACCCGACCTACAACGGCACCGACAGACGGGTCACCTACGCTCCGATAGCGCCGCTCCGGGCGAGCCTCACGACGAACCCGAACTCGGTCGAGGTCGACGGCCTCGCCGCAAACACGCTCTACTACGTCCAGGTCCGCGCGATCAACTACCTCTACCAGGATTACGACGATAACTCGGCCTACACGACGATCCCCGTGAGCCGCGAGCAGAACACGCGGTACCTTTCGATCAAGACCGACGCCACCGGGGGCCTCTTTAACTTCCGACAGGACAACGTCATCCTGGCCAACGCGCCGGGGATCGACGCGTTCGACAAGATCGACATCTTCTGGCTGCCGGGGACCGGGAGCTTCACCGGCTACCGGATCTTCCTCCGAAAGTACGTCGAGGCCGGAAACCCGGCAACCGACGACAAGCTCACCGAGGCGACGCTCGTCTCGATGACCACCTCGGGGAATTATACGGCCGTCGGAACGGCTCTATCGACCCGCCGGATCACCGGGCTCGAGAACAACGCCGTCTATCAGGTGAAGGTCGCGCTCTGCAAGACCGTAAGCTGTCCGGTCGCGTCGGCGGATCCGAACGCCGCGATCATCTCCGACCTGAAGTCGATCCGCGTGAGGCCCTCCCTCGCCCCGTTCACCGGGATCAACAACATAGAGCCGCCGGGCCAGTACAGCGAACGCGACGTCGTGAACCTCCGCTTCGATCCACCGCTCCTCGGCGGCGGCTTCGCCAACGCCATCGAGTTCTACTGCGTCGACCCCGCGAACCACAACAACAGAGTGAAGTTCGAGGGGAACACCGCGATCACCGCGACCACCGTCGGGAACTGCCTGGGCCTATCGCTCCAGGGGGCCGCGCCGCCGATCGCGACCTGGACCCTGCAAAAAGTCAAGGGCCTCGTCACCGACGGTACCAAACAATACTGCTTCGCCGCGACTCCGCTGATCACCGGTTACGGCGCGGAGGTCCGGCTCCCGCTCACGTCGATGATCGTCCGCTGTTCTTACCCAGAAGTGTACCCGCCGAGGGTGGCGCAGTTCCCGGGCCTCAAGAGCACGTGCTCGGTCGCGGGGACCACGGCAAACCTCGCCTGGGATCTCCCGAACGGGGGGATCTACTCGGGCTTCAAGGTCTTCTGGCGCGAAAAGATGAGCAACACGAAGTTCTCGTTCCCGGCGGGAACAGTCGGGGCGAGCGGCTACTCGCTTAGCCAGGACCTCGCGGCGAACGTCGTCTCCTACGCCATCACGAACCTCGTCCCGGGGCGGACCTACGAAACGGGCGTCCTCGCGCAGGTCGACATGGTTACGACCGGCGTGGGGGACGTGACAGCGGTCGTGAACGCGACGACGGTCACGCTCACAGACCCGCCCACGGGTATGAAGAACAACTGGTTCCTCTCGGTTCCGTCGCTGAACATCAAGATCCCCGTAGTCTCCCGATCGGGGTCCTTGTTTACGCTCGCCCAGGGGCTCCCGAGCGCCGTGACGGCGCAACCGGCGTTCCTCGTCGACGTCCTCTGGAGCGAATACAACCTCAAGGTCCTCGATTGCTCGATCCCGCTTCCGACCGCTACCTTCAACGGCTTCACGCGGATCTTCGCCGTGGGGCCCAAGGTTGACGGCCGCGTGCCCAACGATTCGATCACCAAGGCCCCGCCGACGTCGGCGAACATGTACGAAGCGCTCGACGGGAACGGCATTCCTTACGAGGTCGCGATGGACAGCCTGACCGTCCCGCACCTAACGGTTAACTACGCCAATCCGCCGGGCCGCGACCAGGGCGGCGGATTCACCAGCGGCTTCGACGGCATTCCCGAGGCGGCCACGGGCTTCGCGATGAGCCGGAACGGGATCGTCTCCCTCGCCTGGGAAGACGTCTCCCTCTCTTACGCGGAGGCGCAGACGATGTTCACCGCGAACCAGCCGGCGACGAGCGTCCCCCGGACGGGCCGCCAGTGGGGCTACAAGGTCTTCCGGTCGTCGGACAACCGGCTCACCTGGCAGGAGCTTACGGGGACGCACGGAAACGTCTATTCGATGAACTACACCTACCGGCACCGGCCAAACGCGGCGAACATTACTCGCCGGATGGCCTTCTTCACCGACTACTCGGTCCGCGCCCTCTCCGAGATCCACGATGCGGCCAACGGCCGGGACGTCGAGCGCGCCCGGACCTACTTCTACCGCATCGTCCCGGTCTTCGACGGGAAGCTCATCACCTACCCGTCGGGAAACCACCACACGGTCAAGGTAACGCTGCCGCCGCCGAACATGGCCCTCGTCCACCGGTGGATGACCAACCGCGCGCACTGCCTCAGCTTCGACCGCCAGCCGAACGTCACGCAGAACTACACCTGCGACTACAACGGCATCGGCGCGCGGCCGAAGAGCTTCCCGCACCTCGTGGGCCAGACGATGCTCGACCAGGCCGGCGACCTCCTCGTCGACCGCTACGAACTCGGCTGCCGCTACACCCGCGGCAACTTCGTCCCCGACCCGAGCACCGGAAGCTCGGTCTTCGAGCTCAATCCGCCGTCCCGGCGACCGTCCTCGAACGACATGAACCACTTCCCGCTCTTCCGCGGCTACCGGACCGTGGGCACGGCCGAGGATCCGACGACGAAGCTCATGGGGTGCGTCGGCGCCGACTCGGAGACCCGGAATGATCCGACGAACACCGACGACGACTACCCGCTGAGCTTCACACCGGACCACTACCGCCACATCGAAGGCGACTGCATGGGGACGTACACGGACATCCAGTACATCACGGACTGCAACGACGCGATCGAACAGGCCTACGTCTATACGACCCGGCTCACGGTCCCTGGACCGAACTTGAGCTACAAGACGACGCCGGCGAACTGCTATGAAGGAACCGCCACGAACCCCACCTCCGTCCAGTCACGCTACCAGGGAGAATATGCGCCGAACAATGTCATGCAGTCCGAATTCCTCGCGGTGTTCTACAACCGCTACGCGAGCGCGATGAGCTCGGCAGCCTACTACCCCGACATCGAGGGCCCCGCCACAACCTCACTCACGGATCGCCGGAGCTACAACCGCTACAACTACCAGTCCGGCCTCGTGGCTTCCCAGTGCGCGATCAACCTCGCGGCGATCGGCGCCGACGGCTACATGAAGCCCCGCTGGATGAACGTCAACCAGCTCGGCAACCGGCAGGTCCGGTTCAAGAACGACACCCCGAACCTGAACGACCTTACGATCGCCCAGCTCACCGAGGTGAACTCCTCGACGGAGGAGCCGCTCACCTACTACAACGGCGACGTCGACCGGCCCGAGCTGCCGAACGCCGCGTTTAAGCTCCCGAGCGCAGACCTGCGCGAGTCGAACCGCTACCGGGACACAACTCGCGTCGCCCGGCTCTACTCGTCGAACGCCGCGAAGCTCCCGCCGCTGGGGCGCCTGAACGGAGACATCGCGCAGAGCATCTGCCGAAACTACTTCGTCCAGACCGGCTTCGCCACCGACGCCGGGGTCTTCGCACCCGGCGCCGCCATCGCGCCGAAGCGGCTCCTCCGCCGCTGGGACTCGATCATCGCGAGCGCCTGGCCCGAGCACTTCACCGACGCCCAGATCACCAACATCGAGAGCTCGACGAACGCCGGAAGCTGCAACCACTCGGGCCGGAACCTCACGGGGAACGGCCCGGACCGCGGCGAAGTCCTCCAGAACCGCTTCCCGGCCTCAGGGAACCTAACCGACGTTCCCCTCGTGACCGGAAGCTCCGGGTACATCGGGATCCGGACGATCACCGACGGGAACCACTCGGCCCGCTGCGTAAGCCGCTTCGGCGTACAGGATATCCCCGGGAACCTCTCCGAGGCGAACTCGGATCGGATCTTCTGCAACTACTCGCAGGACCAGATCCGGATCGGAGAGACCGAGGGGACCTGGTCCGGCGGCGACGGGGCGGTCAACAAGGGCGTCATCGGCGGCGTCTCGTTTCCGTTCTTCAACAACAACGACGAAGACAATCTCGCGATCCTCCGCTTGGGAAGCCCGAACAGCGGCCCGACAGAGATCGAGATCCGCTTCCGGAACGGGGCCTCCGCGATCACCGGCGCCCGGCCGTTCATCAACATCAGCGACAGCTCCGGGTACTGCTCCGTCGTCGACACCGACCCCTCCCGCCGGACCGGCAGCGACGTCTTCAAGAGCGCGAACGGAATCTGGAACTCGCTCTTCCTTCCCGGCGGCACGCTCAATACGGCAATCGTCGCGCGGACCCAGCCGGACCAGGATGTTATCCACTTCTGGCGAAACGGCGACGGCCGGTTCTTCGACTTCGGACCGCTCGGGATCGGCGCCGCCCTCAAGGCGGCGAACCAGGCCTCGATCTCCGACTCGGGGATCACCGTCACGGACGACACGACGAACTCGAAGTACTTCACGCCGACCCTGGGCCTTCCGATGATGTGCTCGTCCGGCGCCTGCGACGATCCGCTGATCCTGGGACAGAACGACACGACGATGGTAACGACGGCGACGCTCGCGCCGAACGTCGACCCGGACCCCGCCGTGAACGATATCCCGTCGATCAGCAACTTCTTCGTCGGAAACTCGCAGGTATTTAGCACCGGCATCGCCGAGTTCACCTACGATTCCGACGGCTACCAGTCGTACACAGTTCCGGCCATCGGCTTCTCGAACCACGGCTTCACCTCGGTCCTCCAGTACGTCGAGGTCGATGACCCGACGTCGATGGCGAACCCGACCTACCACTATAAGAACTATCCGGGCGACTTCGCCTCGAACTCCCAGATCCAGGTCTACCGGCTCCACTGGAGCGTCGACCGCGGAACGGTCTTCGGCATCACCTCCGGCAGCCGGTCGTCGCAGTTCCACTCGGGCCGCTACTCGGCCTCGATCGGCCCGGTGTCGAACCTCGCGTCCGGATCAAGGGAGTTCAGTCAGGGCGCACGATGCGCCGTGACCATTAATCAGGACGATTGAGGGGAAAACATGAAACGGTTTCTCGCACTCCTCTCCCTGGCCGCGCTCGTTGCCTGTAACCCGCAGGAGTCCGGCATCTCGATCAACACGGCCGGGATCTTCTCCCCGGTTCTATACTCGATCGAGGGCCGCGAAGCCTCGGGCCGGACCCTCGACTTCGGCGAACACCTCCTGACCGACGACGCGCGGACTCTCGAGGTCCAGGTCTACAACGAGACCGCCTTCCCCTATACGAACCTCACCCTTGAGATCACTGGGGCCGGCGAAGTAGCTCCGGTGATCACGTTCGCCCCGAACGAAGGCGGGAGCATCGCCTTCCCGGGCCGCGGCGGCACCTGCGGCGCCCAGCTCGCGCCGAAGCAGACATGTACCATCCGCTTGGTCTTCGCGCCGCGGGAGCAGCGGCTCCACGAGGAGAACCTGACGCTGAAGTTCCGGAACTACATCAGCGAAGAGACGCACGCCGCGAAGGTCGTGATCCTCGCGGGGATGCCAGCGACGCTCGCGTTCACCAACGACGTCACCCAGTACACGTTCGGCCAGCTCGTCGGCGCCGCGAACACACCGGTCGTCGAGCGCGCCGAGGCTCGGACCTACGAAGAGGAGCTCGAGGTCGTCAACGCCGGAGGCCTCGCGGCGAAGAACCTCGTGGTTCTCCTCACCCAGACCTGTACCTCGACGCTCACCAACGCCTGCCCGGCCGGCGTCGGCGGGGCGTACCGGCTCGAGAGCCAGTGCCCGAAGCGGCTCCTCCCGGGGGAGAAGTGCAAAGCGAAGGTCATCTTCCAGCCGAAGAACCAAGACCTAGCGAGCGGTGCCCCGAACCCGGCCCTTAAAGAGATCAACTACCACGCGACGATCAAATACAGTTTCACTCGAGACACGCGCGGCGGAACCGCCGCGCTGAACGGCTACTTTCGCTCCGTTTCGACGGACATCGAGGCGCGGTTCAACGCCCCGGTCTCGGTCCTGAACTTCGACACCCCGGTTGTCTCGGGAAACCGCGACACCCGGACGTTCCGCGCTTCGAACCTCGGCTACCGCGAGGGGATCCTGAAGGCGATCGACTTCCGCGACAGCGGCGGCGCGCTCCTCGCCCGCTGTAGCGCCGCCGCCGGCTCCCTCCTCCTGAGCTGCCGGACCCTCGGCGGCGCGACCGTTCCCCTGTCCACGCTCCCGTTCACCGTCCGCGACAAGAGCGACTGCCTGACGACCCCGGACGAGACTCCCAAGGTCATCGAGGTCGGGGACGGCTGTACGTTCGACCTCTACTTCCAGCCGTCGGTGACGTTCGTCACGAACAAGGACACGGAGTTCCAGAACCTCCAGCCGGAAGTCGTCTTCGACTCCCGCTGGCGCGGCGTCGAAACGATCGTGAATCTGAAACTCTTCACGTTGTCGGCGAAGTCCCGCGCTCCGGGGAGGCTCGTGCTCCAGAGCGTCGCCCACAACAAAGTCACCTACAACGGCACGAACTCCGCGGTGACCACCGTCAACCTGGGCCACCTCGCGCTCCAGTCGCCGCTCTTGGTCCTCTACAAGCCCCTCACAGTGACCTTCCGGAACGTGGGCTCCGTCGCCGCGACCGGCGTCACGATCCGCGACGGCCACGGGAAGCCAATCCCGATCGGCGGAGCGCCGACGTTCCTCGGAACGACGGCGCCGTACTTCTACGACACGGTCACCGCCAGCTCGACGAACTGCTCGGTCATCCAGCCCAACACCAACTGCACGATCTCGATCGGAAAGTTCGCCCCGATCGGCTTTGGCGACCCCGCCCTCGAAGCAGCCAACATGTTCGACGGGGCCGAAGTCGACGGGACCCGGTACAAGTCCTTCACGGCAACGTTCACGTCCGGCTCGCTCTACACCGACGAGAACGTCGAGGGTCCGCCGGACATGACCAGCATCTCCGCCGAGGCCCGGATCCGGGCGACGCTCGTTCAGAAGGGACTCCTGCGCCAGATCAACGAAGACCCCCGGAATAACATCGCCAGCGTCGCGCGGGACATCCCCGGTGGCCAGCATCAGCTCGTGATGGGTGACACGTACCATCTTTACCTTTTTCTCCAGAACATCGGAACGGGACCGGTCCCCTACATCCGGCTCAACAACCCACCCACGAGCACCGCGGAGAACGTGACGCTCCTCACAACCCCGACGCCGGCGAGCGTCGGCGCCGACTTCGACTGCCTCTCGCTCATCGACAGGCCCGCGCCGGCGACGGTCCCCGTCACGGTCCTCCCCGAGGCCCGCGGGGCCACGTTCTCCGCGCTCCCCCGGGACAAGTCCTGCGTCCTCCGGATCCAGATCAAGACCCACGACTCCGCACGGCGGATCAACGCCGTCGCCTGTAACAATAACCTCCCGCCGGCGTCGAACGTCGCCCTGAGCGGGATCACGAACATCGACGAAGGAACGCGCTTCTTCAGCGGCACGGACAACAATGGCGTGAACCTCTGGCCTTTCTGTTCGACGGTCCACATGAGCGCCAGCTACGGGAACGTTCAGTTCCAGTACTACGACGGCGACGGCGCGGCGCCGGGAGCGACCTCGACGACCTATGGGACGCGCACGACGCTCTCGAACTTCACGATCCAGGTGAACCAGGGCCCCCCGGCGCGAATGATTCTGAACAACTTCACCCCGTTCCTCACGGCGACGCTCTACCGCCCCGCGTTCAGCTACCCGGCCGTCGGCATGCCCTTAAACCTCCCGATCCGCGCGATCCCCGAGCAGTGGTTCTACGGTCTCGCTCAGGGCTTCTTCCGGCTCGTCAACGAGCCGACGCAGACGTCGCCACTGATCCAGGGGGACAAATCCCGTACCTTCGTTACAACGCTGCCGGCCTGGGGCGAGCGCGGTAACTTCGACTATATCTACTACCTCGGCTCGTTCCCTCAGGGCTCCCCGGCGATGACGCTTCCCCTGACGTTCCGGAACTTCGGGGGAGTGCGGGCGCGGATCACGAGTCTCACGATCGAGCCGGACGCGGGGAGCGGATACCAGAACCTCGTCGTTCCGAGTGCCTCGGCCGCGAGCCCGCTCCTGGTGAACGGGTCATCGGACATCGCGCCGTTACCGACGTTCCAGTTCAATCCGGCGACGGCGGGCCAGCACCGCATGGTCGTTACCATGACCTACCTCACCGGCGCGAAGGTCGGCGCCCTCGATTATACTCCGACGACGCCGATCTCCGCGGCGAGGCCGAACAACATAAACTCGGTCACCTTCACCCAGGTCACCCAGAAGATCCTCGTCGTCGCGAACGTCGCGACGAACCACGGGCTCCTGGGGCTCACGACCCAGGACTACGACGTCGTCGAGGTCGAAGGTTCGCCGCCGAACGTCTCGCTCCCGGGCTCCCCGGCCGCGACGACGCTCACGCTCAACATGGTCGCGCCGACGGCGACGCTCATCTTCGACTCGATCAAGCTCCAGTCGCTCCCGGCCGGGCCCAACGATCTCTTCGCCATAAAGCGCCTGGTGCTCAGGAACAACACCGCGACGACGATCTCCGATTTCCGCATCATCTACCGGAACTCGGCGACCGATTCGGTTCCGCGGCCGATCGTAACGGGCCTCACGGCCACGACGACGTGGCGGAACGCAGCCGGGACGTCGTCGACGACGAACTGCGCGACGCTCGCGCCGAACGAAACCTGCACGGTCGACCTGAAGTACCAGCCGGGGCCCTCGGACGTCACGCAGAACTTTATCATGACCCTGCTCTACGACGGCGGTTCGAAGCGCTACCTGATGCAGAATCTGGGGCTCTCGCTCGTGCCGCGGTCCCCGGGGATCCTCGCCGTGAACCGGACCACCGAGAACATCGCCCTCGGCGCCTCGGCTACCCGGACGTCGTACCTCCTGAACTTCGGAACCCAGGTCCTGACGACGAGTCCGCGGACGCTCGAGTTCAACCAGTCGGGGGCCGGGGCCTTCCAGCGGCTCACGGTGACGAACTCCCAGGGGACGAAGGCGTCGCTCCTCCTCTCCTATCACCAGTACCTCCAGGCGAACTCGCTCCGCGGATATTCGCCGACGGTGAAGCCGCCGACGTCGGTGGTTCCGCTCGCCGGCGAATACCGGACACTGAACTCGGTTTCCTACGCGCCGATCTACCGCGCGAAGTACCCCGACGGCTCCGACCGGATCCTCATCGAGGCGAGCCGCGTCTGCTTCTTCGGCGAGGACGAGAACAACGCCGCGGTTCCCGATAACCAGAAGGGGTTCAACAACACGTCGGCGACGCCGTGCTACGTGATCGTCCGCTTTAACGCGAACTTCAACTACCTCCTCCGGACGATCACGATCTCGACGCCCGCGGACATGCAGGAGATGGCGGTCGAGATCCCGTACTACTCCGTGACCCGGTCGGCGACGGAATCGTTCTGGATCCACATCCGGGGAACGATCAACCCCGACGGGGCCACCGCGACCGGCGCCTACGCCGACGTCGAGTCCTACGACACGCGGGAGATCGCGTTCAGCCTTCCGAAGTTCGCCCCGGTGAACGCCGGCGTCGGCGACGTCGTCGGGATCCGCGTCCTTATGGCGACGACGGCGACGGCCCTCGCCAACCCGTACTCGATGAGCATCACGACCTACCAGGACATCCGCCCGTACGACCCCAATAATGCGCAGTTCGCCGAGTTCACCCAGAACCTCGCGAACGGCCAGTTCTTCTTCTTCCGGGCTGTGGCGATCCGCTACGACGCCCGCTTCAACTCCCCGGACCGGTTCCTTAACCTCTCCCCGGGCGAATACCTGTCCGCGGCCGGGAACCTGGCGGTTCCGGTGAAGATCCTCGTCCCGCCGCTCAACCACTCCTACTTCCACGCCCCGCGGCTGGTGATCGACCGGGACCTCACCGACGGGGTCCGAAACGACACCTACGAGATGGCGACGAACCGCTGCTCAACGAAGTTCCGGATGGCGATCAAGGACCCCTCGACGGTCAACCACCAGTACCAACTCATCACCCGCGCGGCCTGGGATCTGATCTTCCCGATCCCCGCCGCCACGGCCTACGGGAACATGGACCGGATCCCGCACTGGCTGGCCGACCCGCCGGTGAACGTCGACGCTCGGCTGGGCGGGCTTCCGGACTTCATTCCGAACCAGTTCTCTCAACTGATGGACGGCAGCAACGCCTTCTACCTTCGGAACAGCGATCCGGCGGTTCTGCTCAACCAGGTCGCCGGGGGCGTCCTCGGGACGACGCGCTCGAACTACGAGTCCTACGTCGACGGGGAGATCGGTTACGCCTCGAGCCGCTGCATGGTGGTTCTCCCGCCGTAGATTTTGCCGCCTTGAGGGGTCGACGACCTGGCCCTAGAATGGGAGGATGGTGAAGATCATCCTCCCCTCGCTCTCGTTCCTGATCGCGGCCCTTGCGCTAGCCCAAGACACGCGGCTCGCGGTCATCAAGCGCATCGAGGGCAGCGACGCGCTCCCGCCGGGCCTCGCGCGGCAGCTCGAGCGGAGCACGCTCCATATCGTTTCCCGGAAACCGGGCCTCGAACTGCTCCTCTCCGGTGCGAACGCCCCCCTCCAGAGCGAGGTCGACGCCGTCGCCGTCGAAAGCACGGTGACTAACGGCACCGCCGGCT
Source organism: Bacteriovoracaceae bacterium (assembly GCA_044371595.1). Classification (GTDB taxonomy): domain Bacteria; phylum Bdellovibrionota; class Bacteriovoracia; order Bacteriovoracales; family Bacteriovoracaceae; genus Peredibacter. Next base: position 7,169 of record JBILTI010000001.1, on the reverse strand, counting down.
ACCGCGTCGAGGCCCGCCTCATCGACCTTAAGACGAAGAAGCTCATTGGGAAGGCGGCCGTCGATCGGATCCGCGAGGAGGATGTCCTCCGCATGTTCGAGGGGGCGCTCGAGCGGATCTTCGAACCGTTCGAGAAGACGCTCAGGGAGAAGTCCCCGCCCACGCCCGCGCCGAAGAAGCCGGAGACGCCGCCGGTGACGCTCCAGCAGCGCGCCCTCCCGTCAACGGTCCAGACGAACACGCCGAACGCCAGCGCCGTGGATTTCCGCGAACGCGTCCGCGCCCTGAAGGTCGCCGTCGACAAGGAGATCGTTCGGACCGCCGAGGCGAAGGCCGAGGAGGAGCGCAAGCGCACCGAAACCGAGAAGAAAGAGTCCGCGGCGGCGGCCGCAGCGCTCGGTGTCGCCGGTATCTCGCGGACGGACCTGAAACCGGATCCCGCCAAGGGCGGAGTCTTTCGGTATCCGCAACGCCATCGCCTCTCGCTGGGCTATAACACCCGGGAGATCAACTCGAACTACTTCGTCGATTCGACCGCGACGGCAAGCTTCCTGAACCTCCGCGCCGAAGGCCACGTTCCGCTGCTCTTCAAGGGGCTCGTCGGCGGAAGCTACGACCTCGCGGTGAACCGCTCAATGGCCGTACCGGTCGAGCTTCCGACGCTCTGGCACGCCGGCGCGTTCCTCTCCTACACGGGCGTCGACCTCGTCGCCGGAGCGGGCCTCCTCCGGGACACGAACTTCTTCATGAATCTCCCCGGGCCCGGTCTCGGCATCCAACCGAAGACCATCGTCACGACCTGGGCCCTCGCCCGCGTCGAGGCGAACCTCTACGTCGGGGGCCGTTGGAAGCTCGAAGGTTCCTACGGCGTCCCGGCCGCGGTCGAGACGAACTACGGGCCCCTGATGGAAGCTACGGCCTGGTCCGGAAGCGTCGGCCGCGCCGCTGTTACGCCGCCCCTGAGCTACCTCAACTTCGTCGCCAACTTCGCCGTCGAACGCATCGCCCTCACAACGCAAGGAGAACGACCATTCACCCTCACCGACTCGCGCTTCGCCTTTTCGGTCCAGCGCTCGCTCTAGTCCTCGTGGCCGTCCCGGCCTCCGCGATGGAGTTCCTCCAGTCGTCGGGGCTCAAGACCTCGAACGAAATGTCGACGATGATTGGCATGGCGAACATCGGCTTCGCCGAATCGCAGTCGACACTCCAGGGGGAGAACGTCCGGGAGGCGGCCTCCGGCTCCGTCGCGAGCATCGCAGGCCAGCTCCACTACCGCTTCCGCACCGACGACCGCATGGCCTGGTTCGGCCAGTTTACCTTCCCGCTGATGGCCACCCAGGGCTCGTACCTCTCCGGCGGCGGCGGCGTCGAGTACTACTGGGGCAAGGCCCCGGCGAAGATCACGCTCCGGGACGCGACGACTTCGTTCACGCTCCTTCCGGTGACCCGGTTCTTCTTCTCCGGCGGGATCAACATGGCCTACCTCGCCTACGTGACCGAAACCGCGAAGAAGAACGACACGCTCCTCGAGATCGACCTCGGCGGCGGGATCTCCCGGAAGTTCGGGAAATACACGCTCCGTGCCTCGGCAGGAATTGCCCGGGGGGTCGGGGTCGCGACGACCACGATGGGGATGAAGGCCATGCTCGGGGGCATATTTTACCTTGATTAATTTTGAGTTCGCCGACGGCCCGGTTCGTCGGATAATAAGTTCGTAGTGGAGTTGGAACCTATGCGCATCCGTCCGTTCATCCTGGCCCTCGCGATCCTCCCGGCGCTCCCCGCGGCGGCCGGCAAGCTCTCGATCAAGAGCCAACCCGCCGGCGCCGAGATCTACATCAGCACCGGGGGCCGGCCCGTTCGCCTCGGCGTGACCCCCTACGAGGCGGACCTCTCGGAAGTCATCCTCACCTACGTCAAGAGAAACAGCTTTATGATGGAGCTCAAGAAGGCGGGACACATGCCCTACCGAGTCCTCCTGGCGAAGACCGCGGACGTCGACCTCGAGCTCGCGGCGAACCTCGAGCTCGACCAGGCCGTCTCGAACCACAAGGAGCACGACCTCCTCATGAACGAGCTCTTCGACGTGCAGAAGCTCATCCGGGGCCGCAACTTCCGCGACGCCCAGGTGAAGCTCGACGACCTCGAGAAGAAGCACCCGACTCTTTCCGTAATCCCAGAGCTCAAGGCCACGTCATACTACATGAACAAGGAAGTCGAGAACGCCTTGAGCTACTACCGGAAGGCGTTTACGCTGAACCCGGATAACGTAGACGCCTACCGCATGAAGGTCTACCTGGAGAAGAAACTCGGCGTCGACTCGGAGGTCAAGTGATCGTACGTATCTTACTCGCGCTCCTGCTCCTGCATAGCGCTATCGCCGGGGCCTACACCGGCAACTCGCTCACCTGGCAGAAGCTCGCCCTCGAGGAGAAGGTGCAGCGGAAGTTCAACGCCACCCTCGGCTCGGTCCTGAAGGACAACCAGTACATCGTCGAGGTCGAGGTCGAGGCCGCGGATCCCGACGGCCCGAACTTCGGCGCCAACGACAAGAAGACGGGCCCGCGGGTCTCGGACCTCACGATGGGCGAGTCCCGCGGGGACTATATCGCGTTCTCGAAGGTGGGCCTCGAGGTTCCCGTGCTCGACAAGTTCCTCGACGAAGACCGGACGAAACTCATGAACCTCTACCGGTTCAACGAGTCCTACGACCTCTTCAAGAATATCTCGGGCCTCGCGGTCACGATCTACCTCTCCGACAAGCTCCCGGCCGACCTCATCGAGATCGCGAAGAAGCTCGTCGCGAGCACCAAGCTCGCCGTCTCCGGGGTAAAGCCGCAGATCAAGTACCAGTCGATCGCTATGGAATGGGTCGATCCGGAGCAGCTGAAGAAGCAGGCCGACGACGCCCGGGCCCGCCGGCAGGCCGAGATCGAGCAGCAGAAGAAAGAAAAGGAAGGCCCGAAAATCTGGGGCAAGGACTGGCTCGAGTGGGCCTCGCGCTGGGGTAACGCCTTCGGCCTCGTCCTCGCCGCCTCGATCATCGCCTACATCGCCCTGTCGCTCTTCCGCGAATGGAAGGCGTTCATGGAGAAGTACGCCGCGATGCAGGCCGCGAAGGCCGAGCCGCAGAAAGACAACGGCAAGGACGACGCCGGCAACGACGGATCGCCGCTCGCGGCGGCCGGAAAACAGGAAGACGACATGGCCATCTCCCACGGATTCGAACGCTTCAAGCAGTGCCTCGAACAGCACCCCGACGACGCCGTAACGATCGTCCGGACGTGGCTCAACGAAGGCGACGACCGCGCCCTCCTCGCCCTCCGCAGCGTCGCCCAGCAGGCGGCCCCCGAGGACCTCGAGAAGCTCATGGCGGGCCTCTCGGAGGCGCAGCGGGACAAGTGGAAGGGTCTCCTCGGAAAGCACCTCGAGGTCCCGGAGCTCAACGCCGCCAACAAGCACATCTTCCAGGAGGTCGTTAAGTCGTTCCTCGTTCCGTCGCGGATCCGCGACGGCGAGCTCCTGAACCTGATCATGGAGCTCTCGCCGCGGGCGACCGGCGAGTTCCTCGCGAAGAACCCGACGCAGGTCGGGATCCTGATGAACATCCTCTCCCCATCGGTGGTCGGAAAGATCCTCGGGGAGGTCGACGACCAGACGGCCGACAAGTGGCTCGTCGAAGGGTCCCAGTTCGACCTCGTCGCCATGGGGTCCCACGTGCCGCCGCTGAAGGAAGCGCTCAAGGCCTTCAAGCTCGCGAGCGCCCCGGCGCCGTTCGCCCAGCGCCTCATGACCATGATCCCGCTCGCGACCCCGGCCCGGGAGGGGAACCTCTACCGCGCCCTCGCCCGCTCCGGCAATCCGGCGATGGTCCTCGAGGTGGCCTCGAAGACGTTCCCGAGCGAGCTGGTCCTCGAGCTGCCGCGGACGTTCCTGAAGGAAGTCCTCCAGTCGTACCCGGTTTCGAAGCGCGTCGAGATCCTCCATTCCCGGCCCGAAGACGTCCGGGACACGCTCCTCGACGTCCTCGCCGAGGCCGGAACTCCGGCGCGCGATCTCCTGGACATGGAACTCGAGAACATCGGCCGCGATCCGGGCCGGGGTGCCACGATCGAGGCCCGCGCCGAGGAGATCTGGCAGGACTTCGTACAGAACTCCCGGACCGTCTTGAGCAAAAACGGCAGCTACGCCGCCATCGCCGACCAGCTGATCAAGGAATGGGCGTCGAAGCTCGGCCCGGGTCTCCAGGCCATCCGCGGGGGCCGGGCCGCGTAGGTCGGAAAACCTTTCCGCCCGGGACGGCCCTCCCCGAACTATCCTAAAATAAAAAGTGTGGTTGTACTCAAAGACAGGAGGTCCCGTGAGTCTACTTCAGGAACAGCAACCGTCGCTCCGGAAACCGGATGCCGCCCCGGCGACGACGCCGGTGGGAGAAGCGACGGCCGCCGAGCGCGAGCTCTCCTGGGAAAAGATCCTGCACCTGTCGCTCGCGGCCTCTCCCGAGGAGATCGCGATCCAGCGGAGCTGGGGTACCCTCGCCGCCCGCCTCCGCGACCTTGCCCCAGAAACCGAGTGGCTCTTCCTCCGCGAAGAGACCCCGCACCCGAACGAGGCCGTCCTCGTCGCCCGCCTCCAGCGCTGGCTCGAGGCCCTCGTCACCGGTCCGGCCTGGCCCGCTCCGGTGCGGGTCATCGTCACCGCCGAGGGAAGCGCGCGAGAGCGGAGCTGGAAGGTCGCCGCCGACAAGGCGATAGGGTCGCTCCCCTACACGCCGCCGCCGGCCTCGCTCAACGTCACACCCTGGAAGGACCAGCACCTCGTCGGCTGGAAGATCCGTCCCATCTATTCGTTTACCGTCAACAAAGCGGGTGAAGCATGAAACTCCTGGCGATTCCCCTCCTTACTCTCCTCCTCGCCCCTGACCTCCTCGCCGCCGAGGCCGCGGCCCTCCGGAAGGTGGAAGATAAGCTCCGGACCCTCGAAGAGAACCTGGTGCACGCGGACCTCGCGGCCCCGGCGATCCCCTGGAACGTGCTCGACGAACGCGAGAGCGCGTTCTGGAAGGCCGTCACCGAGGCATACGACTTCCTCATCACGCGGAACCAGACGGTCCGGCACCAGTTCCTCTACGGCGCCGCCGTCGCCGCGCAGAGCGGCTACCCGGCGCGGCTCGAGGCGCTCAACACGTGGCTCAAGAAAGAAAACAACCGGGTCTACGCCCTGGGCCTTTCCTACGCGTTCTACGACGTCTGGAAGGAGAAGGTTCTCAAGATCAACGAGGCCGTGACGGCCCTCGGCGCCCCGAGACCCGCGGCGCCGGCGAAGACCGACGCCCGGGGCGCGGTCCTCGAGATGAAGAACTTCCTCTCCGAGCTCCGCGGGGAGCTCAAGACCGCCGCCGCCGGTGACGCCCGGGCGACGCCGACCGGAGACACTCCGTCGCAGGCCTCCGACTACGGGGCGCTCGGCCTCACGGCCCTCGTATTCCTGGGGCTCGGACTCCTCTATCCCCGGAAGAAAAGGTACGTCAAGGTCCGCGTCCGGGAGCCGCTCCCGGTCGCCGCGGCACCGACGTTCGACGAGCTCCCGCCACTCCCCGTGGTTCCGGAAGCGCCGGCGGTCCTCGAGGTCCGGACCCCGGCCCACGCCGTGAACATCGAAGAGCAGTGCCGGAAGATCATCGACGACAACAAGCACCTCCTTAAGCTCGCGAACCTCCGCCTCGAACCGGCGCCGCGGTCACCGTTCCGGACGACCGTCAACGTCCCCCCGGAGAAGGTCGCCGAGGCCCTCCATTGGCTCCTGAAGGGAACGCTTGCGGTCGCGAACGGCGCTGACGCCGCGGCATCGCACCTCGAGTGGACCTGCCGCGAACACCAGGGCCGCGTGTCGCTCGAGTTCGTACTGCACGGCCTCGAGTGCGACCAGAAGTCGCTCTACATGAACACGATCATCGACCAGGCCGGCTCGGCGACGGCGCACTTCGGCCGGACCGAGCGGACCCTCGAAGGGCACCTCCCGGTCGTCGCCTTCCGCACCGGGAACCGTAAGACAACGGTCTCCCTAGGCCTCGACGCGGCCGCCGGATCGCTGACGCACTAACCGCTATTCTTCTTCGCCGCGGAAGAGACCCTTGTCCGAGGGCGCTTCCGCGCCTTCGGCATCCCGGAAGAGGGCGCCGACGCGCATCTTCGCGGGCCTCTCCCCGATCGGCTCGAGGACCCGGATAACGGCCCGGCGGTTGAGCTTCGCGATCTCCAGGGGCGGAACAACCTTCTCCTCCTTCCGGAGCTTGACCTTGTATTCGGAGACCGGCTCGCGGTCGCCCTTCGCCACCGCGGCCATGTACTCGGACTTGAAGCCGTAGTACTCGAAGCGGGCAGCGACGGTCGCGGCGCGGGCGGCGCTGAGGGACCAGTGGTTCATGTTTCCTGCGAGGAGCGCCTCACTCTTATCGGCGTGGCCCTCGATCAGGATCCGGTAGCTAGTGCCGTGGGACTTGATCATCTCGATGAGCGTGTCGACCATCGAGACTGTCGCCCCATCGAGAAGGTACGAGCCCTCGGGGAAGACGGCACTGCCGTTGAAGACGATCCGGAGCTCGCCATCCTTCAGCGTCACCTTCGTGCGATCCTCGAAGTCCGGGTGGTGCGCGATCTCCTGAGAGAGCTTCTCGAGCTCCTGGTCCGTAGGGCCGCCGGCGTTGTTAAACGTATCCGCGATGATCTTCGCCTTCCGCTGCACCCCGGGGGTGTCGTAGTTCGCGAAGGCCATCATCAGCATGAAGAAACACGTTAGGAGCGACATGAGGTCGGCGTAGCTTGTGAGCCACCCTTCCGGTTCGTCCGGCGGGGGGCTGGGAAATTTCTTCGCCATCAGCGACCGCCCTGGAGAACCGTCTTCCAGTCGAGCCGATCGCCGGGAAGGAGGAACGAGTTGAGCTTCTCCGCGACGACGATCGGGTTCTCCTTCGCGTGGAGCTGCTTGATCCCCTCGATGATGATCCGGTTCTTGAGGTATGTCTCCTTCGACTGCTCGACGAGGTTATCGGCGAGCGGGAGGAAGCCGAAGTTCGCGAGCACCGTACCGTAGAGCGTCGTGATGAGACAGACGCCCATCGCCGGGCCGACCTTCTTGATCGCGTCGGCGCCGTTCAGGTTCGCGAGGAG
>JBILTI010000094.1:0-6658 GCA_044371595.1 Bacteriovoracaceae bacterium | reverse complement strand
TATATGGCGGTTCTTCAAATCGCGGCAGCGTGGATCACGTTAAGGACGGTTTTGGGATAGGCTCTAAGTAGTGGCGTGGCAGCCTCGGTGTTGATCGATTTGGAGAGTGGTGTCATATGTTCTTTCCATCGTCCACGATTTTTCTAGTTTTACATGGCCAGAGACAACCCGATAGCAGATTCGATTGACCGACCTTGTTTTCTCCTTAAAATAAAGACTCCTCAGCGCAGGGTTAGCTCAGCTGGATAGAGTACCAGGCTTCGAACCTGTGGGTCGGGGGTTCGAATCCCTCACCCTGCGCCATAATTCTGGAGTGCTAGATTTAGGAAGCTCTTGGTTAAAGACAGAAAGGTTAAGATCAAATACTTCCCGAACAACGGAGCCTGGACTTTTTAATCCATTAGCGTTCGCTGGCGCCGCTCGGTTCCGTCTTGTTCTTCGTCCCCGCGTCCGCCCCCACTTGCGCACCGGGGACGTCTTCGTCCAAAAGCTCATGAACCGCATGACCCTCGAAGAGAAGCTGGGTCAGCTCACATAGGTCGCCGCGATGAAGAATCCGCCGACCCTCGAGGCCATCTGTCGCGGGGAGGTCGGATCGATCCTGAACGCCACGACCCCCGAGCTGATCCGCGAGCTGGGACCTCGAGCTCCTGCAGCGGAGTGCCCGTAGCCGCGGCGCTCGAGGCCGCAGCTGCGGGCCAGCACTGGACCTTCGCTCCGATGGTCGACGTCTCCAGGGATCCTTGCTGGGGCCAGGTGATGGAGGGCGGGGGAGAAGATCCCTGGCTCGCGGGCCGGATCGCCGAGGCCCGAGTCCGCTCATTTCAGGGGCCATCGCTCCGCGCTCCGGGGTCGCTCCTCGCTACGGTCAAGCACTTCGCGGCCTACGGGGCCCCGCAGGCGGGCCGTGAGTACAATTCCGCCGACGTCAGCCCGCGTGAACTCTACCAGACCTATCTCCCGCCGTACCGGGCGGCCGTCGCGGCCGGGGCGGCGAAGGTGATGACGGCCTTTAACGATCTGAACGGCGTCCCCGCGACGGCGAACCGCTGACTCCTCGCCGACGTCCTTCGAAAGACGTGGAACTTTCGCGGCTTCGTCGTCTCCGATTGGCAATCGGTCGCGGAGCTCGTTAACCACGGGACCGCCGCGACCCTCCAGGCCTTCCGGGCCGGGGTCGATCTCGAGATGGACAGCGGCCTCTTCCGGAAACATTCGAAGGGTTTCCTCGCCGCTGGTGCGCTGACCCAGCGGGAGATCGACGCCGCCGTCCGGCGGATCCTCAAGCTTAAGTACGACAAGGGTCTCTTCAGCGAGGCCCTCCGGAACCCGTCGCTCACCGTGCCCGTCGACGACCACCGGCGGCTCGCGCGCGAGGCCGCCCGGAAGTCGCTGGTCCTCTTCCGGAACAAGGGAGGCTTGCTTCCGCTCTTCCGCGATCAGCGGATCGCCCTCGTGGGCCCGTTCGCCGACGACAAGCGACACCTCAAAGGAAACTGGCCCGCGCTCGTCGACTGGCGCGAGGGCGTTTCCCTCCGCGCGGGGATGGAGGCGAAACTGGCGGATCGGCGGACGCTCCGCTGGGCCCCGGGCCCGGAGGCCGGGAACGCGATCGCCGACGTCCTCTTCGGCGACCACAATCCCTCCGGCAAGCTTCCGATGACCTTTCTTCGAAGCGTCGGTCAGATCCCGATCAGCTACGCGGCCCCGCCCTCGGGAAGGCCCTTCGACGCCGCGAACTGGTTCACGGGCCACTACCTCGACGTCCCGAACGATCCGCTCTTTCCTTTCGGGCACGGACTGAGCTATACGAGTTTCGGATATTCCAAAATCAAGGCTTCCGCCGACAAATTCTTTCATCCGCGTTTCCGCCGTCGTCACGAACAAGGGACCGCGAGCGGGAGAGGAAACGGTTCAGCTGTATCTGCGCGACGTCGTTTCCTCGGCGACGCGGCCCGCGCTCGAACTCCGTGGGGCGAAGAAAGTAACCCTCGCACCCGTGGCGGCGACGGCCGTCGAGTTCGTGCTCTCGCGCGGGGACCTGAAGTTCTGGACCGCGGACTGAAGTGGGTCTTGGAGCCGAGGAGTTTCGGTTCTTCGTCGGCGAGAGTTCCGCGGAGCTCCCGGGCGCGGCGCTTTCGGTGCACTAGGTCCTCCGGGGTCGTTCGGTTCGCTCGACGTTCGTCGATATCGCCTACTTTTCGGAATTTGACAAATGTCATTTCTAGCTGAAGCGAGTGCGATTATAATCCTTTGGTAACGGGAGGTCCCATGCTTCGATTTCTAATTTCGTTCATCCTCGTTCTAGGTCACGCACCGATCGCCCGGGCGCAGCTCGAACTCAAGGACCTGGGCCTCAGCGAGGCACCGGCAGTGGAATCCTCCGCGGACCGAACGACGCGGCAGACCCTCGAGCGGCGGCATTCGATGCTCAAACGCCACGAGGTCCTGGGCCTCGCGACCCTTGGTGTCATGACCGCGACGATGCTGACCGGCGGGAGCGCCATCGACAGCAACGCGCACATGTACCTCGGGATGGCCTCCGGTGCCCTCTACTTTACGACGGCCTACTTTTCGCTCGCGGCGCCGAAGCCCGCCGGGGTCAAGGACCGGGGAAACATCGTCTGGCACAAGCGGCTCGCCTGGATCCATTTCCCGGCGATGGTGCTCGCGCCGATCCTCGGATACATCTACAAGCGGAACGAAGAGAACGACCGGAAGAGCTCGGGCCTCGTGAAGCAGCACCCGACGATCGCCGGCGTCGGCTACGGGGCCTTCGCGCTCTCGGCGGCGCTCATGACCGTCGAATTCTAAGGAGAAGCTATGAATTCTCTCGCCGTCCTTGCGCTACTTTTCTCGGTCTCCGCGGGGGCAACCGAACTCGAACTCGCCGCCGCCGAGGCTACGTACACCGTTCGACACCTCCTTAAGACCGTCACCGGCACCTCTCGGGAGCTCCGCGGGAAGATGGTCTGCGACACCGCCGTCTGCGAGTTCCTCGTGGCCGCGCCGGTGAAGAGCTTCGTCTCGAGCGACTCAAACCGGGACCTTAACATGCAGACGGTCCTCGAGGCGAACCGCTATCCGCTGGTTACGGTTCGCGGGAAGTTCCCGGTGACCCAGCTCGAAGCACCCCGGGCATCGTTCCCGGCCCGAGTCACCCTCCACGGCGTGGAGCGGGAGTATCCGGTGACCGTCGAACGCAAGGGCGCCGCCGCCGCCGGGGCCCTCACGCTCCGGCTAGAGGCCCATAAGATCGAAAGGCCAAGCCTCCTGACGGTCGAGATCGCGGACGAGGTCCCGGTGGCCTTCACGGTGACCTGGAAAGCGAAGTAGGTGATCGCCTTCTTCCTCGCGCTCCTTGTGGTTCCGGCGCTTGCGCAGGACCTGATCGGCCTCGCTGGCGACTCGCCGTTCTCGTCGGCCCTCGACGCCGAGCTCGTCGCTGCGGGCGCCGTCCGCGCCCGGACGTTCGGCGGCGCCCTCCAGTTCCCCCGCGCGGACGTGGGCCGCGTCGGCGTCTCCGGTCGCTACCTCCGCCTCGAGAACGACGGCGCGGGCGTCCCGGACTTCACGTCGCTCAACGGGGGGCTCACGTTCCAGCGGCCCCTCGGCGGGGAGCGGAGCCTCTCGGCGCTCGCATCCTACGGCAGCGCGAGCGACCGGCCCTTCCGAGACGGCCGGGACGCGACCATGCAGCTGAACGTCCTCTACCGGTCATCCCCGAACCTGATCTGGCTCGGGAACTATTCGAACAACCGCGCCTTCCTCAACAACGTCCCGCTCCCCGGCGTCCTTTATGTGGGAGAGCAGTCCCGCGAGCGGGCGGTGCTGGTCGGCTTTCCCTTCGTCAACCTCCTCCTTCCGATCGCCCGAGGAGCGCTCTCGTTCCGCTACCTCGCGGTGCTGCCCTTTAACCATCGGCTGAAGCTCAGCTACACCGGGGTCGGGCCGGTCCGGCCCTTCGCCGCCGTCGAACAGCTCACGCAGGTCTTCTTCGACTCGGCGAGGAGGACCGACGGGCTCCGGATATTCTGGTTCGAGCGGCGGGCGTCGCTGGGCCTCGAGACGAGCTTCGGTCCGGCGCTCCGGATCGAGGCGCAGGCGGGGGCGGCGTTCGATCGTGAATTCTTCGTCGCCCGTACGTTCCGCGGGTCCGTCCGCGCTCGGAACCCCGTCGCCGACGCGGGGTTCGCCGGAATCACGCTGCGGTCGCTCTTCTAGGACCGACGGCGGGAGGAAAGTTCTGGCCCTGCGCTCGGACTCGGTTAGAATCAGGGGATGAGTGCTTCCCCTGACTTCCTAGCCGACGAACTCCTCCGCCTCGCGCGCGAGGCCCGGCTTCAGTCCCGCTCCCGGCATCCGGCCCTCGCGCTCCAGCGCCTCGCCGGGACGCTCCAGTCCCTCGCTCGCTCCCTCGACGCCGCCGACGAGAAGTCCCCGCTCTCCGGGCGCGAACGGGAAATCCTAGGCCACGTCGCGAACGGCTTCACGAACAGGGAGATCGCCCGCGCCCTCGACGTCTCCGAGAAGACGGTCGAATTCCACCTCTCGTCGATCTTCACCAAGACCGAAACCTCCACCCGGACCGAGGCCGTCACCGTGGCCCTCCGCGCCCACTGGCTCCCGGCGACCTAGGGAATCCCCTAGCTCCCCGGGCCCGCAGATCCGCTACAATCGAGAGCAAGGTGGAGGTACCGATGAAAAAGAAAACCGCTGCCAGGTCAAAGTCCCTGTCCGTGGAATCCCTTCTGAAGAACCCCGACGTCTACGAGGTCATCGTCGACGCCTGGGACGAGGTCCATTACGTCGAGCGCGGGGAACTCCGCGCGGCGACGGGAATCTTCGCGGCGCCGAAGGCCTACGAGGACTTCGTAGCCCGGCTGCTGAAGACCGGCAAGCAGGCCCCGGGTCAAGGGACCTACTACTTCTCCCTCGATCCACTGACGAACGTCACCGTCGTCCTTCCGCCGCTCTCGCTCCGAGGGCCCGCCGTCGTGGTGACGAAACTCTCGCCGAACGCCGCCACGATGGACGATCTCGTAAAGTGGGGCGCGCTCGCGACGACTCAGCGGGAACTCCTGCTTAAGACGCTCGAGCGCTCGGAGGGGGTCCTCGTCGCCGGGAACATCGGCTCGGGGAAGACGACGCTCCTGAACGTCCTCGTGGATTCGATCCCGAAGGCCCGGGTCGTGACGATCGAACGGAGCGCCGACCTCGTCCTCCGGCGCAAGCTCGTGACCCGGCTCTCGGCGCCCTCCGCGAAGGACGTCCCGCGGCTCCTCGAGACCGTGGAGAGCCTTCGCGCCGACTACCTCGTGCTCTCAGACGCGCGGGGACCGGAGGTCATGCCGTTCATCGACTTCGTTCGCTACAACTGCTCCGGCATCGCACTTACGTCGGCGACGGATGTCCTGGACGCCGTGAAGCGCATCGAAACGAAGGCGCTCATCTCCTCCGACGGCCTCTCGCTCGAGGACGTCCGCTACGCCCTGGCGCAGGTCTTCCGGCTCGTCGTCTTCCAGGAGAAGCTACCGGACGGCAAACGGAAGGTGACGAACATCTCGCGGATCTCGTACGTGAAAGGCGAACTCGTCCTGGCGAAGCTCTAGATGAGGACCTTAACCAGAAGGTAGAGGTTCGCGAAGAAGCTCGCAGCGAAAGTACCGGCGCGGCCCCAGACGGAGCCCGCCGCGTACGCCGCGTAGTGGCCGACGCGGCCCGCGACGATGAAGGCGGGGAAGTAATCTTTCAAGTTCGCGTAGGCCCGGTCGGCCCGCGCGGCCGAGGGTTCGAGCTCCTTCCCAGGGAGCGGCTCCCGGTTCGACGCCAGCCACTTCCCGCCGAAGGCGCGGGCCTTCCCGACGGAGACCGGCACCCAGCCGAAGCTAAAGAGGATCGTCATGACGGCGAGGGCCTGGTACTCGAAGCGCATCGGGGCTACCGCGTGATGATCACGAACTCGAGCATCGGCATGAGGTTCGTGACCGTGTCGGAGACGTTCGTCTCCGTGGAGCCGATCATCTCTTCGCTGACGGAGAGCGTGTGGTAGTTCAGCGAGGCGCCGAAGCCGGTGTAGCGGGAGATCCGGAACTTGTAGCCGATCCCGAAGCCCATGCTCGAGCCGGAGATGCCGCGGCTCGATCCGGCCTTCTCCCGGTCACCGCGAGCGTACGGGTTCCACTCGGCGGTCACGTAGACGTTCTGGTTCTCGTTCATAAACCACTGGAGCCAGGGGCCCATCTCGAGGAGGCTGTAGCTTTCTTCGTTGCTCGCGCCCTGCTTCAGGGTCGACGACCAGGAGTTGATGTCCCAGCCGAGGAAGAGGGTGTTCCGGGCGTTCACCGAGGCGACGAGGAGGATCTTGTGGAAGGTCTGGGAGCTCTCGGACTTCGTGGTGGAGTCGTCGGTCTGCGACGTGTAGTTCAGCGCGTATTGCAGGAGGAGGCTCGCCCGGGCCTGGAGCGGGATCGCGAGGAGCAGATTCAGGAGGTATTTCATAGTGGTTTCGTGGGAAAAATCGTTTCTAATTTTTTTCCACAGTTTCGGATCTCGTAAAATGGGAAGGAAAGTACTCGAGTATGTCGCTTCAGGGAAAATGAAGGCGCGGGTCGGCTCGGCGGACGGTAGAATCGACTCATGGAAGACCGGACCGGAC
>JBILTI010000093.1:0-6678 GCA_044371595.1 Bacteriovoracaceae bacterium | reverse complement strand
TGACGCTCACCTACACCGCCCCGGCCGAGGAGTTCGTCTGGAACCCGCAGGGGAACCCGTACCTGATCAAAACCGGAGACACCCTCGGCGTCATCTCCAAGGACGTCTACGCGACCCCGAAAAAGTGGAAGCTTCTCTGGGAGAACAACCGGCCCCTCATCAAGGACCCGAATAAGATTTACGCTGGCTTCACAATCTACTATCTTGAAAACGGTCGTGAAGTCGCAAGCCAGAAGTAACCCTCCCATCCTGATCCGCATCCGGAGACCCTCGCTGCGTGCGGGGGTTTCTTGTTTCCTTATGGCGACGCTGGCCATGTCGTGCAGCACGCTGCGGATCCCAGGGACGAAGAAGACCCGGCAGATGTACCGCGGCGGCGCCGTTGCGATGACGATGCAGGACTACTCCGACCATCTGGCCTCGCTCCGCGTCGCCTTCCTCTCGACGCCAGGGGTCAAGGTGCTGACGAACGAGTACGCGCGCCGCTACCTGACGGACCTCGTCGGCGAGATCATCGCGAAGAACGAGATCTTCTTCCGGACCCTCCGGACGGCGAAGGTTACGATCATCGACACGGAGGCCCCGCTGCACTTCTCCCTTCCGAAGGGGGAACTCTTCCTCTCCCGGGGACTCATCCAGAAGTACCTCAAGCACGAGAGCATGCTCGTCGGAATCCTCGCGTACGAGCTCGTGCGCGCGGAGAACCTCCTGTACCCGAAGCTGCTCATCATCCCCGTCGGCTACATCCCGCTCGAGCGGATCCTCGGCCTCTCCCGGCTGACCCTCGAGGAGAAGGTCGAGACGCACAAGTGGGCCCACTACCTGACGGTCCGGAGCGGATACGACGGCGAGTACTACCTCTCCTGGCTCCAGACGCAGAACCGGAACACAGCCGACTTCATCCTCCAGGTCGGCGACGTCAACCTGATCAACCGCGAGGAATCGCTCTTTAAGGCTTTTCTAATTAAAAATTCTACGGACAATGAGGTCGTGGGAAAAAAGAACTCGAGCAAGCAGTTCTACACCTTCATCAACAGCATCGGGGACGAGAGCTTATGAAACCAGAGCAGGCGGAGCGCTTCTTCATCGAAGAGCTCTTCAATAAGACCCAGGAAAAGGACATCCTAAAAGAGGAGAAGCTCGTCGAGATCGACAAGCTCACCGGCGACGCCTCTACCCGGCGCTACTACCGGATCTTCACCGACCGGCGGAGCTACGTCGTCTGCCTCGACAACGCGTTCGACGACGAGACCGAGAAGCACCCGTTCCTCTCGGTCCAGCAGTTCCTCGCCGGGAACCGGGTCCGCGTCCCCGAGATCCTCGACAGCAACCTCTCTCGGGGCTACTCGCTCCAGGAAGACCTCGGCAACGAGACGCTCCTCCTCCATCTGAGCGGCCTCACGTCGACGGCCGAGGAGCTCCGGATATATCGGACGATCGTGGACCAGCTCCTCGAGCTCCACCGGATCCCCAAGACCGCGGTCCGCAACCCGCACCTCTTCCAGCTCCGCTTCGACCACCAGAAGTACATGGACGAGACGCGGTTCACGTTTAAGTACTTCATGAACTTCTTCAATAAGAACCCGGACGAGGGGCTGATCGCCGACCTCGAAGCGCTCTTCGATCCGATCATGCGCCGGCTCGCCGAGCAAAAGATGGTTATCACCCACCGCGACTTCCACTCGCGGAACCTTATGGTGAAGGACGGGCGCTACGTGTTCATTGACTTCCAGGACGCTCGCTGGGGCATCCCGCAGTACGACCTCGTCTCGCTCCTCGAGGACTGCTACTACAACATCAACGAGGAGAACCGGCGGACGCTCAAGCGATACTACTTCAACAACCTCGACCCGGCGATCCACGGCCAGAGCTCGTTCGAGCACTTCTGCGAGCTCTACGACGACATGCTCATTCAGCGCGTATTCAAGGCCGTTGGGAGTTTCTGCTACATCTACAACTGGCGGAAGGATGACCGGTACCTGAAGTACATCGGCTTCGCGATGGAGAAGATCCGCCGGGTGATGATGGACAATCCCCGCTACTCGGAGATCAAACAGAAACTCTTCCAGCACTACTATGCGAATTGACCACTGCCTAATCCTTGCCGCCGGCTTCGGGACGCGGATGGGGACGATCGGCCGGAAGCTCCCAAAGGTCCTCTGGCCCGTGTTCGAAAAGAGCCTCCTCGAGCTCCAGGTTGCCTACGCGCGGAGCCTCGGCATCGAGAAGATCTACATCAACCTCCACCACATGGGCGCGGAGATCGAAGCCTTCTGCAAGGCCCGGCCCGCATTCGCGGACGTCCAGCTCCTTTGGGAGACGCCGGAGATCCTCGACATCGGCGGCGCCGTCCACAACCTCGCGGCGTTGCCCGGGGTCCGGTACCGCGGCAAGCTTCTGGTGCTGAACGCCGACCAGTTCTTCTACCTCCGGCGGGAAGACCTGTTCCGGATCCTCGCGCCATTCGAGAAGCGGCCTGCGGCGCTCTTCACCTACCGGGTGAACTCGTCACTCGGCTACAACGCCCTCGAGATCTCCGGGGACCGCCGGGTCACCGGGATCACGAGGAACAAGGACCTGCCGCCGGGGACGAGCGTGGAAACCTACACGGGGATCTCCTACGTTGACCTCGCCCAGCTAACGAAGAAGCCGGGTCCGAGCAAGTTCTTCGACTCCGTCTGCCCGTTCACCGAGAAGGAGATCCCCGCGATCCTCCTCGAGAATGTCGACTACTGGGACTTCGGCACCGTCCGGCGGTACTGGGAGACCTGCTTCGAGATCCTGAAGACCTATCGCACCCGCTCGACGCATCCGTTTCTCCGCTTCCTCGTGCAGGAGAAGGCGCTCAAGACCTGGAAGATCGACCTCGCGAAGCTCAGCTACCACGCGGCCGCCCCGGGCGTGATCAACCTCGGCCCCGACCCGGAACCCCGCGACCTCGGTCCGACGATCGTGCTCGCCGGCGAGGCCGCCGCTCGCCGGCCGGTTCCGGGGATCTGGTGGAACGAGCTCGTCGAAGACGTTACGGGGATCTGACTTCTTTGATACAGTCGACAGGGCAGACCTCGACGCAGAGGCCGCAGAGGGTGCAGCTCCAGGGGTCGATAAAGTAGCTCCGGCCGTCGGTGACGACGGCGCTCTCGGGGCAGATCAGCCGGCAGCTGTCGCAGGAGACGCAGATCGACGAGATTTCGAGCACAACTTCGTTCATAATGGTATTATAGAGCAATTCGCGCATGGAACAATTGAAAGTCAGAAAGAAAGATACGCTCATCCTCAACGTGGTCGTCTACCTTGGCCTCACGTTCTTCTTCCTCTACCTCCAGCACGCCTACCGCCACCACCTCTCCCCGTTCTCCCTTGTGTACGCGCAGAAGGGGCTCGAGCTCTTCTGGTACGTCGCCCTCACGCTACTCGCGGCCGGCACTCTCGTCTGGCAGCACCACCGGCTCGCGCTCCGGTTCTACCAGTTCTCGATCTTCCTCGTCGGGTTCAAGGTCATCGAGGGGCTCTTCATCGAGTTCAACAAGATCATCGTAGTCGCGACCTTCGTCTACGTCGTGATCTCCTACTTCCTCTATCAGCTTCTCCACTACTACCTCGACCTCGCGAGCCTCAATCCGAACTACGCCTCGACGGACCTCTTCAAGCCGCTCCTCCGCGACATCTGCTGCCGGATCGCGGCCGGCGACAAGGTCGTTACCGGAACGCTTTCCAACTGGGACGACGAGGGCTGCTTCGTGAAGGCGGACCTCCCAGTCGCGCTGCCGGACTCGGTCGAGGTGACCTTGTACTTCCGCGGCCGCGAGTTCGTTCAGAACGGGGAAGTTGTTGCCTCCACTCCGGATTCGACGGGGATTGGGATAAGATTTGAGAAAACCGTGAAAGATCTGAACGTCTTCAACTGGACCGAGTTCATGGAGATCGTTCAGGAGCTCGGCTACGAACCAAAAAGGCTAAGATGAGAACCCTCGTGCTCTTCCTCCTCGCCGTCGCGGCGGCCTGCGTCCAGGACAATCTAAGCCCGGAGGCGGCCCTCAAGTCGTTCATCGAACACCGCGTCGGCGCCGTCGTCACCCGGGAGTTCGTCCTCGAGCGCGTGACCGGGAAGATGCGGCAGAGCCTCGAGAACATCTCCGAGGAGGAGTTCGCGAAGTTCGCCGACCTCCGCGAAGTGGAGAAAGACAGCTTCAAGGTCCTCTCGAAGTCCTGCCAGGGGAAGACCTGTTTCCTCACTTATTCCATTTCGTATCAAACGACGAAGAAAGAGAAGACCGCGTTTGCCTCCGAAGTCAAAAAGATCGCCGAGCTCGTAAACGAAAACGGGAAATGGTTGATCGCCGACGTCAGTAATATCAAGACCTACCACGAATCGCTCGAGCCGATTAATCCGTTAGAATAAAGTCCTTTTAATTTTGACCGATAGGGTTTGTAGAGGCACCCATGGCCGATACAGATTTTCTATCCTTCTTAGTCGACGAAACCTTTAAGCTCCAGAAGAGCGGCGAGGGAACCCTCTCGAGCCTCGAGCTCAAGCTAACCGACTACGGTCTAGCTTTTTTGAAGGGAGAGTTCATTCCGCAGACGCAGATGCTCCGGTTCCGCACGCCGTTCGGCGTCCTCGATGTGCCGGTGAACTGGTCCGTCTTCGGCGCCCAGGGCTCCGACCACGTGGTGTCCGCGAAGACCGATTCGGACCATCTCCTCGAGGTCTTCCGCACGGCCTGGTCGTCGAACCTCCAGCAGCTTCTCGTAACCCACGCCGACGGGTTCTGCTACATCGTGGGCCTCGGAGCGGGGGAGGAGTACTACCTCCACGACCTGTTGAATCCGCAGGAAATGCTCAACGCGGCGTAAGCGCAACGAAATAAAAAAACCCTCCGACCGGAGGGTTTTTTATTTGCGATGAATGCGTCGGTCGCGAGCTTAGAGCGCGACGTAGTATTGCTTCAGCATCGCCGCGTCGACCTCGAGGTTCGGCGAGTTGCAGATGACGTAGCCCCGGCAGCCCAGATCCTTGAGCGCCTTCATGAGATCTTTCCAGTTGAACTTCGACTTCTCGAGGTTCAGGTGCTTCAGGTCGCCCTTCGAGTTCGAACTTATGCCGGAGATGTGAATGTGCATCTCCTTGAGGGCGTTCGGGCCGAGTTCGTTCTTCAGCGTCTCGAGGGTTTCGCAGAACCCCTTGTAGTCGTTCACCGAGCCGGTCCGGGCGTAGAGGTGCGAGAAGTCCATGCACGGCTTACAGCTGGCGACGGACTTCGAAAGTGAGATCAGCTCTTCGAGGGAGCCGAACTGCGACGTCTTGCCGGTGAGCTCCGGGCGCAGTTCGATCTCGATGTCAAGGCGCGAGAGGCGCTCTTCGATGACGTTGAGGGACTTCTCGACTAGGTCGAAGACGTCGTACGGCGAGTCCTTCATGTAGAAGGCCGCGTGGAACGTCATGGACTCGGCGCCGCAGAGGTCGGAGATCTTCGCGGTCTGAATGATCCGCTCGACGGAGGAGTCGATCTTGTCCTGCTCGCGGGCGTTGAGGTTGATGTAATACGGGCCGTGGGAGGTGAGCGGGATTCCCAGTTCGTAGGAGACCTTCCGGAGGGCCGACGAGACCTCTTCCTTCATCCGGACGCCGTGGGCGAACTCGAGCTGCATGCAATCCAGGCCGAGCTCGTGGATGCGCTTCACGCCTTCTACCGGGTTATTCTTCTTCGCAGTACTGTTCGGAACGCCCGCGGTCCCAAACAATAGACGGTCAAACGCCATAGCTAACTCCTTATCGGATCTCAGGGATCAAAAAATCTTATCAATCCAATCGTCTTTTCTCTTCAAGCATGACCGGCACCCTTCCCCAAGGTTGAGCCTGACCTTGAGGAGGTCCAGGTCAACGGAGGTCTCGCAGAGCTCGCGGATGTCGGCGGCGTTTACACAGAAGCATTCACAAATAAGAATTTCATCATCGAGTCGCGCGGTTCGGGGAGGTACAAGCTCATCGACCGAATCAATCAGACGAAAAAAATCCCTATCCATGTCATACTCTTTTGGTGCAGCGCGAATCAACAACCTTTCATTCTTAAAAAAGAGTTGCGGGTTTATAGCGCCGGTCCGGGTCAAAGTCCATTTCAAAGACTTAAGGGTGTAATAAAGTAATGCAAATAAAAATTAAGCGATGTTAAAATATCATAACTTCTTAAAAAATATGGATTTATCAGTATGAGGGCAACGCTATTTTTGGTCTCTTTCCTCCTCGCTTTTGGATTGTTTCTATGGGTAACCTTTAGCGGTGCGTTAATTGTTTTTAGTGCTCTCTTCTGGCTAGTCCTCGTTTTCATTTCCGTCGGCTACCAAGACACGATGCTACTGTTCCTGCTCGGGGCCCGGGAGATCCGGTCCGGAGATGAGAAAATTTTCTTCGAGGCGGCCTCTCAAGAAGCCTACAAGCTCGCCGTTCCACGGCCCCGCCTCTTTTTTTACAACGGCTCGCTCGACCGGGTCTTCGTCTTTCAGTCCTACCGATCCGTGAGCATCGTGGTGAACAAGTCTTTTCTGGGTAATGCGACGCCGCTGGAGCTTCAAGGGATCTGCTTCGAGCTCCTGCTTCAAGTGAAGAAGGGGATGGCACCGAAACGAACGAAGATCATGTTCCTCCTGGGGACGGGCTCCTGGTTGCTCCACTCGCTT
>JBILTI010000092.1:0-6721 GCA_044371595.1 Bacteriovoracaceae bacterium | reverse complement strand
GAAATCCGGTACCTTAGGAATTTCAGGCGCTTCCGGAAGTCACAGAGGTAGCAAGAATCGGGGTCAGTGGAAGGAGATCACCTGATACTGGCGGGTTTCCTTGGGGGTATCGACCTCGAACTCGTCGCCGGCCCGGAGGCCTAGGAGGGCGTCGCCGATCGGGGAAAAGACCGACACCACGAGGACCGCCTCGTCGCCGACCTTCAGTAGGGAGCCGCCGGCGGTGGGGATCAGGAAGTATTTCCGGGCCTGGTTCTGGTAGCGGAGTTCGACGAGGGCGCCGATCGAGATTTCGCCGAGCCGCTTCGAGGCCTCGAGGTCGACCTCTTCGAGGATCTGGATCTCGAGCTTTAGCTCCTCGACCCGCTTCGCCTCAGCGCTCGCGAGGTAGGACGCCTCGAGTGCGCGCGTGTCGTACTTGTTTTCGGCCTTGAACTCCTGGTCCGTGGCGAAGTCGCGGTTGGCCCGCGCCGATTCCTCGAGGTTTGCTAGTTCGTCGCGGGCCTTGGTCAGGAGGCGGTCCAGGAGTTCGCGCTTCACTAGGCCCCGCAGCACTTTTTAAATTTCTTGCCGGAGCCGCAGGAGCACGGGTCGTTCCGGCCGATCTTCGGCTCGAGCCGGCGCAGCGGCTGGGCCCCGTGGATCTGCCCTTCCTTGAACTTCCACGCGCCGGCGTCCCGGGTGAAGAGGGAGGTTTCGTGGTGCCGCAGCTCCGTGCCGCTCGCCTTGTCTTTATAGTGCGCGACGAACTCGACGACGCCGGTGTTGTCGCCGCTTCCGCCCTTCTGCGTTTTCTTCACCTCGAGACCCAGCCACTCGGAGCTCTCGGCCCACTTGAGCGCCTCTTCCTTATTGAACTCCTCGCCGGGGAC
Source organism: Bacteriovoracaceae bacterium (assembly GCA_044371595.1). GTDB lineage: Bacteria > Bdellovibrionota > Bacteriovoracia > Bacteriovoracales > Bacteriovoracaceae > Peredibacter. The sequence goes on along the minus strand of JBILTI010000092.1, from coordinate 5,849 downwards.
GCTCACCTGCGTCGTGTCGATATAGGAAATGTTCCGCACGACGTAGGCGGAGTAGCGGGCGCGCATGAGCGCCTCGGCGGTCGAGGCCAGCTTCTTGCCCTCGATGAAGGGGCGGCAGCAGTCGTCGTAGCTAATTTTCGTCTTATCGAGCGATCGGCAGGGGCAGTCTGACATGGGTTCTCCTATGAATTCACTTATTATCGAGGTAAGATGCGAAAGATTCAATCAGCAATTTGGATGCCGCATGAAGCAATTTGAAAAGATCCCGCTTCCGATCGATGCGCATATTCAGGAAGTCATGGCCGCGGTTCGGGACCACCCTACCGTATTGGTCAAGGCGTCTCCGGGCTCGGGAAAAACCACCCGGCTTCCGTGGGCGCTGGCACGGGGCCTCGGAAAGAACGTCGTCGTCCTCGAGCCCCGCCGGCTCGCGGCCAAGCTCGCGGCCCTGCGGATCGCCGAGGAAGAGGGCCTTGACCTCGGAAAGGAAGTCGGCTACCACTTCCGCTTCGAGAAGAACGTGTCGCGGGAGACGCGGCTCACGTTCTACACCGAGGGGACGTTCCTGAAGCGCTTCCTCGGCGACCCGGCCCTCGACAGCGTCGACGTGGTGATCCTCGACGAGTTCCACGAACGCCACCTCGACACGGACCTCGCCCTTGCCTTCCTCCGGTCCCTGCAGGCGCGCCGTGAGCTCCGCCTCGTCCTGATGTCCGCGACCCTCGATCTCGAGCTCTTAACCGCGTTTCCCGAGGCGCGGGCGATCGAGATCCAGGCCCCGCACTACCCCGTCTCCGTGGCCTACCTCCCGAACGTCCCGTCGGAGCTGAACCGCCCGCTCGAGGCGAAGGTCCGGCGCGCCGTCGACGAGAGCGCCGGCGACACGCTCGTCTTTCTCCCGGGGATGCGCGAGATGCTCCGGACCGCCGAGGCCCTCCGCGGGGACTACGACGTCCACCTCCTCCACGCCGACCTCGAGCGCGAAGAGCAGGCCCGCGCCCTCGGCCCGGGGAAGCGCCGGCGCGTGATCCTCGCGACGAACATCGCGGAGAGCTCGGTGACGATCCCGGGGATCACGACGGTGATCGACGCCGGCGTCCAGCGCGAGGCCCGCTACTCGCCCTGGAACGGGCTAAAGTTCATCCAGGACGTCCCGTGCACCCAGGCCTCGGCGATCCAGCGCGCGGGCCGGGCCGGCCGGACCGGGCCCGGGGCCTGCCTGCGGCTCTATAGCCAGCAGGATTTCCTCGCGCGGCCCGCGCACACCGTTCCGGAGCTCGAGCGCGCCGACCTCACCGACACGTACCTCCTGGTCGCCGCGACGCCGCTGGCCCCGCGCTGGTTTCACCGGCCTCCGGAGGCGAAGTGGGAGAAGGCCCGGGAGCTCCTGCACCGGCTAGGGGCGCTCGACGACGACGCGCTCACGGAGACGGGACGGAAGATGCTCCGGCATCCGCTCGACGCGCGCCTGGCGCGGATCCTCGTCGCCGGCGAAGACCTCGTTCCCCGGGAAAAGGAAGCCCTCGTCCGCTACGTCACCGAGGAAATCGAGGGCGACCGCACGGGGACGCTCCGGCGCCGGCTCGGCGCCTACCAGAAGCTCCCGGGGAACAACGCCGGCCCCTGGGAGAAGTGCCTCCTCGCAGGCTTCGTAGACCAGGTGGCGCGCTTCCGTCGGAGCGCGCGGGACTTCGTCCACTACTCGGGAAAGGTGCTGAAGGCCCACCCGACCCTCTTTGATCTCACCGACGGCCTCTACATCGTCTTCGACATCACCCAGAAACAGGAGGCACTGAAGGTCCTCGCGGTCGCCGAGGAGTGGATCTGGGAGCTCGCACCGTTTCCCCTCCGCGAGGAGGACGAGATCGTCGTCGACGACCGGATCGGCGTGACGCGGAAGACGAAGCTCGGGAGCATCGTGATCGAAGAGGCGGCGGTGAAGGTCACGTGGGAGACGCTCCCCGGGGCCTCCCGGGAGAAGCTCCTCCAGCTCGTGCGGGCCCGCGTCCGGGACCTCGTCAAGCGATGGAAGGAGACGGAAACCTACGGGCGCCTCGCCTTCTGGGCCCGGTCCCGGGGTGCCAACCTCGACGAGCTCGTCGACGGGATCTCGCTTGCCGACTACTTCGCCGGGGCGGGCCTCGGCTTCGACGACTTTCCGGACTACCTCCGCCGATACGCGGAGGACAAGCTCGAGGCGAAGAACCTCGCCCAGCTCCTTCCGACGAAGCTCAACCTCGGCGGACGGCGCGAGCTCACGGTCTTCTACCCCGCGAACCTCGACCCCTACCTCGAGGCGCCGATCCAGGACTTCTACGGCATCTGCGAGTCCCCGCGGATCCTGAACGGCAGCGTCCCGCTCCAGCTAAAGCTCCTCGGGCCCCACAAGCGGCCGATCCAGGTGACGAAGGACCTTCGAAACTTCTGGGCGAAGACGTACCCCGAGATGAAGCGCGTGTACCAGCGCGATTACCCTCGGCACTACTGGCCCGATGATCCGGCCTCGGCGAAGCCGTTCCTCCTGAAGTCGCACCTCCCTAAAGCCTAGTTCGGCCCTTTTGGTCGCCGATGTAACGGAAGCGGGAAACCGTTCGGCCCCCGACATCGATGGTCTCGAGGAAGCGCCGGAGGGGCCTCACCCAGAGCTTCCCCCCGGGGTTGTCGTAGAGGCATTCGTAGACGACGAGGGCCTCGCCGGTGTCGGCGTCGCGGGCGAGGTCCCGGACCCGGTAGTTCTTCGCCTTGTAGTGCTGGTAGACGCCGCCGACGACGAGCTCTCCTACCACGTGATCCGCTCCAGGAAGAGCGAGGGCATGACGCCGATCATGAGGAGGAGGAGGAACGCCAGGAGGTAGGGGGTCATCTGGCCCAAGGACATGTCCCGGGAGTCCGGCGCCTCCGGGAACGGCGAGGGCCCGAGGAAGATCTTCGTGAAGATGAGGAAGAAGAAGATCCCGTTCAGCGCCGTCGCGACGATGTGCCCGAGGCCCAGGTACGGGTGGTACTCGAGGAGGCCCGTGATGACGAGGTCCTCCACCACGAACGAGGCGCCGAGCGGGACGCCGATGACGCAGAAGCCGAAGAGGCAGAAGAGCGTCGCGAGCGTCGGGAAGTAGATCGCCATGCCGTAGTACGGCGAGCGGCGCTTGAAGCTGAACGCGTAGTTGACGAAGCTCAGGATCGAGAAGAGCGCGGTCCCGGCGACGGAGATCACCATCAGGTGCAGATACGAACCCTTCGCCGCCGTGAGGTCGGCCTGCATCCCGGTCAGGAGGAGCGACGCCTGGGCGATGTAGAAGTACGTCGTCTTCTTCGCGAGGTTCCCCTCGAGGATCCCGCGGAGCGACCAGTAGACCGATGAGACGATCGACAGCGACAGAAGGAGGATCTTAAAGAGGTCCGGGTTGTACGCGAGCGTCGGGAGGAGCAGCTGGACGAAGAGCAGGACGCCGGCGCGCGCGAGGAAGAGCGCCGAGAATTCGTACCACAGGAGGCGGCCCACAACGTCGTGGACCCAGGAGTGGAACGGGAAGATCCCGTGGGACTCGTAGACGATCACGAACGACAGGATCAGCACGGGCCAGGTGAAGAACGAGGCCGGCATCTCCCGCATCGGGACGATCAGGAGTCCGTTCGACGCCGCGATACCGAGCAGGAACAGGAAGCAGGCCGCGGTCAGGAAGTGCTGGAACACGTAGGTTCCGCCGGTACCGTCGCGGAGGAAGCCGCGCAGCGGGAGGGCCCGCTGGAAGGCCCAGAAGAGGAAAAACGTCGGAAGGTTATTCGCGAGGATGATCCCGAGCCCCCCGGCGAGGTAGAAGAGGAACTCCGAGGACAGGTTGATCGTGCGGCGGATCGGATAGAGGCCAACGAAGAGCGATCCGCAGTAGAGGAGGCCCACGAAGACGCTGATCTTATTGTACCGGACGTCGAAGAGCGAATGGCCGTGCGCGACCCCGGAGAACTCGTCGGTCAGGAAGAGCGCGGCGAAGCAGAGGAACAGGGCGCCGAGGAGACCGAGCGTTACGTCCTGCCACCGCTTCCCGACGCCGGAGAGGGAGGAGACGAGGGCGGCGCCGAACGTCGCGACGAGGGGGGCGACCTCGAGGATCGGAGACTGCAGGTTCATTGTTTCTTCCTCAGAAGGAGCTTAAGGAGCCGGGTGTCGAACTCCATCCAGCGCGACTCCCAGTTCATGTAGATTCGCATCGGAAGGAGGAAGCCGGCGATCACCCGCCTGGTGAAGTAGTCGAGGTGGAAGCCGTGGAGCGCGTGGACGTAGACCTTCCGCCGCACGGGTTCCGGGAAAAACTTCTCGAACGACAAATGCCGACGGATGGTCCGGTTGTGCTCTACGGCCGGGTTCTCGTAGAAGTCCTGGATGAGCGAGCTCGAGCGGAGGAACTGGTACGTCCGTTGGCTCGCGTGCGTCACGATGTGGAAGAGCGCGAAGTCCGTGAATCCAAGGGCGATCTCAATGTAGATGAGGCCCACCTGGGAGATCGTCGCGAAGGCGAGCATCGTCTTCGCGTCGGACCGGGTCCGGCACACGAGCGTGGCGTAGAGCGCCGAGGCGGCGCCGATGACGCCCACGAGGACGAGGAGGACCGGGAAGTGCGTGAAGTAGTCGTGGAACCGGAGCAGGAGGAAGGGTCCGAGGTGCACCGAGAGCGCGCCGTAGAAGATGGCGCTCGATGGCGTCGGCCCCTCCATCGCGGCCGGGAGCCAGGAGCTCATCGGGAGCTGCCCCGCCTTCGCGAGCGACGCCCAGATGACGAAAAGCCCGATGAAGAGAAGGCCCGCCCCCCCGTGGGCGTGGTCGAGGACCTTCGGGATGATCACGAAGTCCGTGGAGTGCAGGTAGAGGTGCGCCCAGGCCGCGGCCGCGAGGATCCCCATGTCGCAGAGCCGGTAGGAGACGATGGCCCGCGTGGCGTGCGCGACCGGCTGGGGCTTGTCGTAGAAGTAGCTGATGAGGAGCACGGACGTCGTGCCGACGAGCTCCCAGCCGATGAAGAGGAGATCGATCGAGCGGGAGAAGGAGACGACGATGAGCCCGAAGAGGAGCGTCGACAGGAGGAAGATGAAGCGGAAGTAGCCCGGCTCGCGGTGAAGGTAGTTCCGCGAGAAGCGGAAGATGACCCCCACGAGCGCCGCCGCCAGGAGCGCGTACGTCGCGCCGAGGAGGTCGACGATGAAGCGCAGCTTGAAGTGGTACGCGCCGACGTGGATCCAGTCCGCGAAGTCCACCAGGAGGAACGACGGCGAATGGGCGAACGTGAGCGCCGCGAGGCCTAGGGCCAGTGAAACCATGTAGAGCGAAAAGATACGGACCGCGTCGGAGAGGAGCTTCTCCGGAAGCCTCACCTGTGCGAAGAAACACAGCGCGAGGAGCGCCATCCAGGCGAGCGGCGAAACGAGCAGGAGGGTGAAGAGGTTATCGGCCATTCTTTATCTCCGCGAAGTCAGACGGGTCGTTATTTCGGACGAGGTCGATCGACGACCGGAAGTCCTTGGCCCGGGGGCCAACGCCGGTCACCTCGACGAAGTCGTGCTGCGCAAACATCCACCACTTGCCGGTCTCTGGATCCGCCACCGCGAGGCGCATCCAGTGATTGTGAAGCAGATTCCGGAGCCGCGGGTGCCCATCGAAGAGCGCGCGCACGCGGGCGAGCGGCGCCTCAACGACGGTCAGGTTCCGGACCGGCTCGTGGATCTCAACCATCTGCCGGGCGAGGCCGATCCGGAGGTCGCTCTGCGAGCCGGTCATGACCCCGAGGAGCGACGTCATGTTGAGCGGAAGCTTCGAGCCGCAGCCGAAGTTATCGTTGTCGACCGCCGAAAAGTAG
>JBILTI010000091.1:0-6736 GCA_044371595.1 Bacteriovoracaceae bacterium | reverse complement strand
CCTCGAGCGCGAATTCGTGGATCTTCTTCACCTCGTCGAGGGCCCGGTTCAGGACCTCGTCGGTCCACTCGAGCCGCGCACGGTAGTGGACCGAAAGAATGATGTGCCGGAGCACCTGGCCCCCGTACTTCGTGACGAAGTCGCGGATCTTGATCACGTTGCCCAGCGACTTGCTCATCTTCTCAGTGCCGAAGTTCAGGAACTCGTTGTGGGCCCAGTTGTTACAAAACGGACAGTCGTTCGCGGCCTCGGACTGCGCGATCTCGTTCTCGTGGTGCGGGAACATCAGGTCGACGCCGCCGTGGTGAAGGTCGAGGGTTTTCCCGAGGTATTTTTTCGCCATCGCCGAGCACTCGATGTGCCACCCCGGTCTCCCCTTCCCCCACGGCGACTCCCAGGCGGGTTCGCCGGGCTTCGCCGGCTTCCAGAGGACGAAGTCCGAGGGATGGCGCTTGCGGCCGTCGACCTCGACGCGGATCCCGTGCTGGAGCGACTCGAGGTCCTTCTTCGAGAGCTTCCCGTACGCCGGAAACGAGGGAACGCTGAAGAAGACCTCTCCCTCGACGACGTAGGCCTTTCCGTTGGCGATGATGTCCCCGATCATGGCGATGATCTCGGGCATCGTCTCGGAGACCTTCGGCGTGTGCGTCGCCGGGAGCATCCCCAGGGAGTTCATGTCGGTCTCGCATTCCGCCACGAAGCGCGCGGCGTGCTCGATCGCATCGCGGCCGAGCTCCCGCGCCCGGTCGATGATCTTGTCGTCGACGTCGGTGTAGTTCCGCACGAAGGTCACGTCGTAGCCGAAGGCCCGCAGGACGCGGTTAAAGAGGTCGCCGACGACAAGCGCGCGGGCGTTCCCGATGTGCAGGAAGTCGTAGGTCGTCGGGCCGCAGGAGTAAAACTTCACCTTCCCCGGCGCGATGGGCCGGAAGACTTCCTTCTTGCGGTTCAGGTTATTGTGGATGCGGAGTTCTCGGGTCATATGGTCCTACTTCGTGAGGTGCGCGATGCGGTTCTTCAAGACGCTCACGGGAGTGAGCGGGATCAGGAACTTCAGGTCGGGCCCGTGGTCGTGGCCAGTGAGCGCCGCCCGGACGCCCTGGAACAGCGACTTCCCCTTCACGCCGAGGGTCTTCTTCACGTGCTCGGTCCAGCCGTTCAGCTCGGCCTCGGTCACGAAGTCCGTGGTCACCTTGCTCACCTCGCCGCCGACGTACTCGAGGATCTTCGGCGTCGTCTCCCAGGCCAGGATCTCCCTGAGGGCGTCGGTCTTCTCCGGGTGCTCGTTCAGGATCAGCTCGTTCACGAGCCGCGGGAAGTCGGTGGTAAACTGGACGTACTTCTTGAGGAGCTCGACGCAGGCGAGCTTCCACTCCATCGTCTGCCGCCGGAAGAAGCCGGTCTCCGGCTCCGCCTCGATGAGCTCGATGAGGGCCGGGGTCGGTAGCTTCTTGATGTGCTCCGAGTTCACCCACTTGAGCTTCTCGAGGTCGTACATCGCGGCCGAGGCGGAGAAGCGCTCGAGGCTGAAGACCTCGATGATCTCCTGCTTATCGAAGATGTCCCGCTCGGCCGGGTGCGACCACCCGAGGAGGCAGAGGTAGTTGCACATCGCCTCCGGCAGGTAGTGCTCGTTCCGGTAGAGGTTGACCGAGGTCGCGCCGTGGCGCTTGGAGAGCTTCTGGCGGTCATGGCCGATCAGGAGCGAGACGTGGGCGAACTCTGGAACCCGCGCCCCGAGGGCCTCGTAGATCATGAGCTGCCGGACGGTGTTGTTAAGGTGGTCTTCGCCCCGGATGACGTGGGTGATGTCCATCAGGTGGTCGTCGACGACGCAGCAGAAGTTGTAGACCGGGAGACCGTTCGAGCGGACGATGACGAAGTCGCCGACCATGTTCTCCGGATAGACGACGCGGCCCTTGACCTTGTCGTCGAGCGTGTAGGTCTTCTTCGGCGCCCGGAAGCGGACCGCCGGTTTCTCGCCGCGGGCGACGCGCTCGAGGGCCTCGGCCCGCGCCGCCGGCTCGCGCCACTTTCCTTCGTAGACCGGATCCCGGCCCTCGGCGACGGCCTTCTCCTTCATCGCCTCGAGCTCTTCCTCGGTGCAAAAGTCATAGTACGCGAGGTCCTTCGCGACGAGCTCCCGCGCGAAGCGCTGGTAGATCTCCGTGCGCTCGGATTGCCGGTACGGACCGTACTTCGGGTTCGGCCTATCCGGGCCCTCGTTGTGGAGGATCCCGAGCCAGCGGAGGTCATCGATCTGGAGCTTCTCGTACTCGGCGTTGGAGCGCTCAAGGTCCGTGTCTTCGATCCGGAGGATGAAGGTTCCGCCGGTGGCCTTGGCGTAGAGGTAGTTATAGAGGGCAGTGCGGGCGCCCCCGATGTGCAGGTAGCCGGTGGGAGACGGGGCGAAACGGACGCGGACGGGTAGGTCGCAGACAGCGGTCATGGAAGAAGCTCCTCAGTGCGAAGTGATGAGGAATAGGATACACGGAGCCAGGTCGTTTGAGAACGGACTATGGGTAGAGGGAGTCGATTTTCTCCGAGATCCGCTCCTCGGGGGCGCCGCTCGAGAGGGCGATCTCCTTCACGATCAGATCCTTGCACTGGTCTAACATCCGGCGTTCGCCGAAGGAGAGCTTCTTGGTCATCTTGAGGAGCAGGAGCTGGCGGAGGACGTCGGCGATCTCGAGCAGCGAGCCGGTCTTCACCTTCAGCGAGTACTCTCGGTGGCGGCGGTTCCAGGTCGACACGTCGACCTTCACGTTCTGGTCTTTCAGGAGCTCGAAGACGCCGTTGATCTCGGTCGACGGGATGAGCGCCCGGACCCCTTCCTTCGAATCGACCGGGATCATGACCTTCATGCCGTTCGAGACGACCTTGATGATGTAGAAGCTCTTCAACTCGCCATTTAATTCTTTCGTCTCAACGCTGCAGATCTGACCCACTCCGTGGCCGGGACATACAACGTGGTCGCCGAGATTAAACATGGGAGGTCTCCTTCGATAAAAGAATATTCCAGGGAGTTATAACGCACCTACGCCACCTCCTCCACGAATTTGAAATTATTACATGGTATTCAATTACTTAGAGACTTTATCGGGCCGCGCTTTGAAATAATTACAGTAAAAAAGAAAGCCCCGGGAGGGGCTTTCTTAAGAAACGGTTTAGGTCTCGTCGGTTACCAGAGGACGGAGAACTGGAGCACGCGGAACTCGGTCGCCTGCCGGTAGTCGAAGTTACTGTCGTTCGTCGAGTTCTCGTAGACGAAGGCGATCTCCGGCGTCCACGTAAGGTGCTTCACCCCCCAGCGCTCCATGCTGAAGCGCTTACCGAGCGCGAGGGAGCCGAGCCAGAGATCGTCCCGGCCGCCGCGCTCACCGAAGGTCTGGGCGTAGCCGGTTCCGACGAGGGCCGCGATGTACGGGGAGTTAAACAGGTCGCCGGCCTTGGTGTTAAACCAGGCCCCCACCTGCACGTCCATCCGCTCGACGTCGTTGTTAGCGAAGACGCCGTTGAAGAAGCTGAACTTACCACCCACCTGGACGTTGGGGTGGATAGTATAGGCGTAGTTGAAGCTCAGCGATGAGCCGCTCTCGTTGTCCCCCTCGGTCCCCTTGGTCTTCGTCCGCTCGAGCGCGTAGATCAACGTCGGCACCGACTCGGCGGTGAACTCGATCATGTGCCGCTGCCCCTCCTCAGTCTGCGCCTGCCGGTCCCGAATGTCGACGAGGCCCCCCGAGCTACGATAGCCACCTCCCTCGAGGGATCCGCCCTGCTGGGCGTACGCGGATCCGAGAGAGAGCGCTGTTACTAGAGCAAAGATTGTCTTCATAACATTCCCCTTTTTGTGGTTTCTGAAATCCTCTTTGGCAAAAAAAGAGTCGAATTCCTTTTCTCATAAAAAAAATATAGCAACCTCATAGATTGAAGTTAAATGGAGATACCTTCAGACTCCGGGTGCGACGTTTCCAGGCCGCTTCGCTCGGCTAGAGGTTGCGCGCGAGAAATCGAACGGTTCACCCCGATAGATCTCCGGAGCGATGTCGTTCGCTCGTGACGACAGGCGAAGGCCCGGGACCTAGAAGAAAACGGAGAACTGCAGAAAGCGCAGGACGAGCGCCTGCGACCACTTGCGCTTCGATCCGGTGAGGTCCCGACTTCAACGACGATCGCCGGCGAATAGGTGAAGGTTTCAGAGAGGAAGGCGACGGGCATCCGCCGGCCCAGCGCCACCCGGACTAGCCGCGCCTCCGCGGAAGAATCAGGAGCGTTGCAAGCGGAAGCGCGTTCCCGGGCGAGGCCCGCTGAGACGGAGGCGAAGACGGTGTCGGTGAAGGCCGGTGAAGTTGTAGATTCCCCCCAACAGCACCCGGCCCGTCTCGCTCCCCGGCCTCGGTTTCGGTCTTGCCGTAGCCGCCTTTGCCCCCACCTGAACTCGGGGAGTGACGGCGCGGGCGAAGCTCAGCTGAAGCTGCCCCCGGGGTTCCGCGGCGGCGCGCTCCCCGCGTTCCTTCGTCCGGGAAACCGCGACGTCGCCGGCGACGAGGGCCTCGGCGTTAAACTCGAACATGTGGTTCTGGGCGAAGGTCGGGACCGCTGCTAGGGCGGCGTAGACTGCGAGGAGGAGCTTCATACGGTTTCATAAAAAAGGCCCCACGGTATGGGGCCTCGAGTTTGACGCTGAACGGGGTTGGATTAGAAGCGGTTAACGACTTCGTTCTTCTCGAAGAAGTACGCGATCTCGCGCTCGGCCGCAGCCGCGGAATCCGAACCGTGGACCGAGTTCTCGCCGACGGACTTCGCGTAGAGCTTGCGAATAGTTCCCTCGGAGGCGTTCGCCGGGTTCGTCGCGCCCATCAGCTCGCGGTTTCTCGCGACGGCGTTCTCGCCTTCGAGTACCATGAGCATCACCGGGCCGGAGGTCATGAAGTTAACGAGCTCGCCGAAGAACGGGCGCTCTTTGTGCTCGATGTAGAATCCCTCGGCCTTCTCTTTCGACAGGCGGGCGAACTTCGCGGCGGCGATCCGGAGACCGTTCTTTTCGAAGTGGGCGATGATGTTGCCGATATTGTTATCGAGGGTCGAGTTCGGCTTGATGATAGAGAATGTCTTTTCGATGGCCATTGTTAGCTCCTTATAATTATTCTGTCTTACTTCTTTAATACTTCCGCGACCTTTTGTCCAAGCTCGGCCGGCGACCGGGCGATCGTTACGCCGCATTCCTTGAGGATCTTGAACTTCGCCTCGGCCGAGTCGTCCTCGCCGGAGATGATCGCTCCGGCGTGACCCATGCGCTTCCCCTTCGGGGCCGCGGCGCCGGCGATGAAGCTCACAACGGGCTTGGTCATGTTCGCCTTGATCCAGCGGGCGGCGTCGGTCTCGGCGGTGCCGCCGATCTCGCCGATCATGATCACGGCCTTCGTGTCCGGATCGTTCTGGAACATCTCGAGGCAGTCGATGAAGTTCGTGCCGTTAACCGGGTCGCCGCCGATGCCAACGCAGGTCGACTGGCCAATCTCCCGCTGGGTGAGCTGGTAGACGGCTTCGTACGTGAGCGTCCCCGAGCGGGAGATCACGCCGACGTTTCCGGGCATGTGGATGTGACCCGGCATGATGCCGATCTTACATTCGCCCGGCGTGATGACGCCCGGGCAGTTCGGGCCTATCAGCCGCGACTTGGAGCCGCGGAGCGAGGCCTTGACCTTGATCATGTCGGCGACGGGGATCCCTTCGGTGATACAGATGATCAGCGGAAGCTCGGCGTCGATGCACTCGATGATCGCGTCGGCCGCGGCCGGCGGTGGGACGAAGATCATCGCGGCGTTCGCCTGCGTTTCCTGGACCGCTTCGAAGGTCGTGTTGAAGACCGGAATGCCTTCGTGGACCGTTCCGCCCTTGCCGGGGGTCACGCCGCCGACGACGTTTGTGCCGTAGTCCCGAGACTGGAGCGTATGGAACGTCCCCTGCTTGCCGGTGATTCCGATGGTGATGAGGCGGGTGTTTCTATTGATGAGAATGGCCATGTTATTTTCCTCCCTTAGCCGCGTCGACGGCTTTCTTCGCCGCGTCCGCGAGGTCGTTGGCCGGAGTGATCTTGAGTCCGGATTCAGCGAGAATTTTCTTACCGAGGGCCACGTTAGTTCCTTCGAGGCGGACGACGAGCGGAACCTTCACCCCGAGCTCCTTGGCCGCGTCGACGACGCCGTTGGCGATGATGTCGCACTTCATGATGCCGCCGAAGATGTTCACGAGGATAGCCTTAACGTTCTGGTCCTGGAGGATTATCGTGAAGGCCTTCTGGACCGTTTCCTTGGTGGCACCGCCGCCGACGTCGAGGAAGTTCGCCGGCGTCCCGCCGTGGAGCTTCAGGATGTCGAGGGTCGCCATCGCGAGGCCAGCGCCGTTCACGAGGCAGCCGATGTTTCCGTCGAGCGAGATATAGGAGAGGCCGTACTTCCCGGCCTCGAGCTCCTGCGCCGACTCTTCGGTGATGTCGCGCATCGCTTCGATCTCCGGGTGCCGGAAGAGGGCGTTGTCATCGAAGTTAAGCTTTCCGTCGAGCGCGAGGACGTCGCCCTGCTTGGTCGTGACGAGCGGGTTGATCTCGGCGATCGAGCAGTCCTTTTCGATGTAGAGGCGGTACAGGCCTTCGAAGAAGGCCATCGCCTTCTTAAGGGTCTCGCCCTTGAGGCTGAGCGCGTACCCGAGCTTCCGGCCGTGGGCGGCCGTGAGC
>JBILTI010000090.1:0-6738 GCA_044371595.1 Bacteriovoracaceae bacterium | reverse complement strand
ATGGGCCTGGGAGTGGTGGATCCCGAAGATCGCGGCCATGTAGTTCAGGTTCGAGCTCATGATGTCGGGGATCATGTACTTCGTCATGATGTTCGTGCAGATCACCTTGTTGTCGAGTGTCGGACGCTTCAGCTTCTTCAGGACGCCGTTCAGGAAAGGCACGTCGAACGACGTGTTGTGGGCGACGAGGATCGCGTCGCCGATGAACTGGAGGATCTCGTCGATCACCTCCTCGATCTTCGGCGAGTGCTCGACGTCGGCGCGGCGGATGCCGGTGAGCTTCTGGACGAAGTCGGGGATCTCCTTCTGGGGATTAATCAGGAACGACCGCTCTTCGGAGATTCGGCGGTTCTCGATCTTCACGAGGCCGATCTCGATGATCTTCTCCGTGTCCGGGTTCCCGCCGGTGGTTTCGAGGTCGATCACACAGAACTTGAGCGACCTTAGGAGTTCGTCCGACGAATCGAAGGCTTTTTCTTTTTCTCGCATGCGGTTAAATGGAACATTCGCTCCATCCCTTTGTCGTGGGCCTACTCCAGGTGATCCGGAGTGAAGGCGTTGGTGAGGAGTTCTTTGAGCCGGCGGGTCGTCTCGCGGCCCGCCTGGTCGCCGATGACGACCTCGAGGTTTCCGTCCGCGAACTCGGTCATGACCTGGAGGCACATCCCGCACGGGGGCCAGCCGTCGACGGTGTAGACGTAGATCCGCTTCAGGCTCTTGTGGCCCTCGGAGACGGCCTTCCAGATCGCGACGCGCTCGGCGCAGACGGTGCCGCCGAAGCTCGCGTTTTCGATGTTGCAGCCCTGGTAGATGGAGCCGTCGGTGGTCTCCACCGCCGCCCCGACGCGTGCCTTCGAGTAGGGGGAGTGGGACCGCGTCGCCGCGTCCATCGCCTTGGTTCGGAGCTCGTGACTCATCAGACCTTTCCCATCTTTTTTAGTTCACCGATAGTTTCCGTTAAAACCGTGGCGAATCCAACCATGGCCTTTTCTGCCACCACCTTCACGTCCGCGTGGCTGAGCTTTTCCTCTTTGATCCCGGCGGCGTAGTTCGTCACGCAGGCGACGCCGGCGACCTTGAGGCCCATGTGGTTGGCCGCGATAACCTCGTGGACCGTGCTCATGCCGACGAGGTCGGCGCCGATGATCCGGAGCATGCGGATCTCGGCCGGGGTTTCGTAGGTGGGCCCTAAAACGGAGCAGTAGACTCCGGTTTTGAGGCCGACGTTGCTTCCGCTCGCCGCGCGGTGGAGGAGCTCGCGGAGCTCCTTATCGTAGGCGTTCCCCATGTCCGGGAACCGGGGCCCGAGCTCGGCGAGGTTCGGTCCCACGAGGGGGTTGCGACCCGAGAGGTTGATGTGGTCGGAGATCGTCACCAGGTCCCCGGGGTGGAAGTCGGCGTTGATCCCGCCGGAGGCGTTGGTGAGGAAGAGGTACCGGATCCCGAGCTTCGCGAGAACGCGGACCGGGAGAACGATGTCCTCGAGCGCGTAACCCTCGTAGGCGTGGTGCCGGCCCTGGAGGGCGACGACGGGGACGCCGCGGACGTCGCCGAGGATCAGGGCGCCGGAGTGGCCCTCGACGGAGGTGTGCTTGAAGTGGGGGATCTCATCGTACGGGATGACCGTCCGGTTCTCGATCTGTTCAATGTAGATCCCGAGGCCCGATCCGAGGACGATCCCGACCCGCGGCGGGGTCTTGAGCTTCGACTGGATGTACCGGGTAGCCTCGAGGATTTTCGTCATCGGCATAAGCGCGTTCCTTACGTGAGTTGGTCGAGGCTCAGCTTCGGCGGCCTGACCCGAGTCGCGCTCAGGGTGAGGGCCTCCTTCAGGAAGCGGGTCCGGATGGATTTTACGATGTCTTTCTGGTGCGGGTGGTGGATCACCGTAAAGATCGGCTCGCCCTTCGCCACGCGTTCCCCGATCTTCTTGTGGAAGGTGAATCCGACGCCGTGGTCGATCGCGTCCGCCTTCGACCGGCGGCCCCCGCCGAGCTCGATCAGGAGGAGGCCGATCTTCGTGTTGTCGAAGAGCTTAACGTACCCAGCCTCGGGCGCCGCCACGGTGGTCCGCTCGGCGGCCAGCGGGAGGAGCCCATAGTCGTCGATCACCCGGACGTCGCCGCCCTGGGAGGCGAGGAGCTTCCGGAACTCGGCGAGCGCGCGGCCGGAGGTCACCATCTCCTTTGCCGTGGCGAGGGCCTTCGGCAACGTCTTCTCGACGCCCGCGAGGTGGATCATGTGCGCCGCCAGGGCGAGCGAGAGGTCCGTGAGGTCGGCCGGGCCCCGGCCCTTCAGCGTCTCGATGCTTTCGATGATCTCGTTCGCGTGGCCCACCTCGAGGCCCAGGGGCTGGTTCATGTCCGTGATGAGGGCGACGGCCTTCTTCTTGAACCGGGCGGCCGTGGCGGTGAGGCTCTTCCCGAGGGCCCGGGCGTCCTTCGGCGTGCGCATGAAGGCCCCGGTGCCGCACTTGATATCGAAGACGATGCCGTTGGCGCCCTCGGCGAGCTTCTTGCTCATGATCGACGCCGTGATGAGCGGGATCGAGTCGATCGTCGCGGTCACGTCCCGGAGCGCGTAGATGAGCCGGTCGGCCGGCGCGATCTCCGGCGTCTGGCCTATCAGGACGAGGCCCTCGTGGGTGAGCTTGTCGGCGAAGTCGCCGAGCGAGAGGTTCGTCCGGAAGCCCCGAACGGCCTCGATCTTATCCACGGTGCCGCCGGTGTGGCCCAGGCCCCGGCCCGCGATCATCGGGACCTTCACGCCCGCCGCGCTCGCGATCGGCGCGAGGATAAAGGACGCCTTGTCGCCGATCCCGCCGGTCGAGTGCTTGTCGATGACGTTGCGGCCCGGGAAGCGGAGCCGTTCGCCGGACTCGAGCATCGCGTCCGTGAGGGCCGCGGTCTCGGCCGCGTCCATCCCCCGGAGGAACATCGCCATGAGCATCGCCGACATCTGGTAATCGGGGAGGAGGCCATCGGTGTAGCTCTGGATGAACCACTTGATCTCGGGGCCGGTTAACGGTTCTCCGCGCTTCTTCTTGTCGATCAGCGGGTACACCTGGAATTCGTTTTTACGCATACAACTCGTTTGCAAACTTTCGGTCGGGGAATTATCATAATCTTAAGGTTTTCCCCTTGGCAAATTTAACCCGACCAGGATCCGTCATGAAAAAGCTCCTCTGCGCCTTCTTAACCGCCGCTCTCTACCTCGGGAGCGCCGCTCGCCAACCGGCGGCCGCGCAGGAGGCGGACGACATCGTAAAAAACACACAGCAGGACATCATGCTCGTGGGGGCCGCCGGCGCGGCCGGCGCGGTTCTGGGCCTCTCCACGCTTTCGTTCGTCGACAAGCCGTCCCGGCACGTTTCCAACATCTGGACCGGGGCCGCCCTCGGGGTCATCGCGGGCGTGTTCGTCGTCGCCTACAACAGCGCGCAAAAGGGCTCCGAAGAGTTACAATCCTCGCGGGAGTTTAACTCCGCAGAAAGAGTGGCTTGGCATTCGGAGAACGTTGAAAAGCTTACATTCCGTTCGGCGCAGTTCGGCACCCCCGTCTTCGAATACCAGTTCTAGATCGCTCGACTTTTCCGTTGCCACCTGATTGATGCGCTCGGTATAACGTGGAAGGTTAAACTCATAAATCTTAGGGTGGCATATGGATCGTTTGGTTTCTCTCTTGGGCCTGGTCGTCATGTTGGGCATCGCGTACCTCCTCTCGGAAAAAAAGAAGGCCATCCAGTGGCGGACCGTCCTCACCGGCGTCCTCCTCCAGGTCGTCTTCGGTCTGGTGATCCTTAAGACAGACTTCGGTCGAAACCTCTTCGCGACCATCGGCCGCGGCTTCAACGCCATCCTCGGTTACACCGCCGAGGGATCGAAGTTCCTCTTCGGCGCGCTCGCGACGCCGTCCGATAGCCTGGGCTTCATCTTCGCCACCATGGTGCTCCCGACGATCATCTTCATGAGCGCCCTCATGTCCGTCCTCTACCACGTCGGCATCATGCAGAAGGTCGTCGAAGTGGTCGCGAAGGTCATGATGAAGGCGATGAAGACCTCCGGCGCCGAGTCCCTGGCCGCCGCGGCCAATATCTTCGTAGGCCAGACCGAGGCCCCGCTGGTGATCAAGCCCTTCGTCGGTAAGATGACCAAGTCCGAGCTCATGTGCCTCATGACCGGCGGCATGGCCACGGTCGCCGGCGGCGTCCTCGCCGCCTACGTCGGCTTCGGCATCGACGCCGGGCACCTCCTGGCCGCGTCGGTCATGTCCGCCCCCGCCGCCCTCGTCTGCTCGAAGCTCATGGTTCCCGAGCTCGAGGAATCCGTAACCGCAGGCGTCGTCAAGGTCGACCTTCCGAAGATTTCCGCGAACGTCGTCGACGCCGCTGCCTCCGGCGCCTCAGATGGCCTGAAGCTCGCTGTCAACGTCGCCGCCATGCTCCTCGCGTTCATTGCCCTCATCGCGATGCTCAACGGTATTCTCTCCGGCATTGGCGGCCTCCTCGGCTACCCGCAGCTCTCGTTCGAACTCCTCATGGGCTACATTAACGCGCCGATCGCCTGGCTCCTCGGCGTCCCGTGGAACGACTGCCTCACGGTCGGGGCCATCCTCGGTAAGAAGCTCGTCCTGAATGAATTCGTCGGTTACCTAGACCTCATTGCAGCGAAGGGTCAAATCTCCGAACGAGCGACGATCCTATCGACCTACGCCCTGTGCGGATTCTCGAACTTCTCGTCCATCGCGATCCAGCTCGGAGGGATCGGCACCATGGCCCCCGAGAAGCGTCACATCCTCGCGGCCTACGGAGTCAAATCGATGGTGGCCGGAACGCTGGCCTGCTACATGACAGCATGTATTGCCGGACTTTTTATTTGATCTAAAAGAATGTATCCTGACTAGAATTACAGATTATTAAGTTTTCACAGTTAGGATACTTTTAAATGGCAAAAGAGTTAGTGGTTAACCAGACCCACAGTGAGTCGCGTATTGCCCTAATTGAAAATGGTGAAATCCTCGATTTTCTTATCGAGCGACAGTCCCCGAAGAACGAATCCTCTCCCATCGTCGGCAACATCTATCTCGGGCGGGTCCTCCGGGTTCTCCCGGGGATGCAGTCGGCCTTCATCGACATCGGCCAGGAGCGCGCCGCGTTCCTGTACGTCGACGACGCGTACCTTCCGACGCTCGAGGAGCAGCGGGAGATGCAGAGCCGGATCGAAACCGTCGAATCCGCCTCGAAGCGCCTCGGCGAGGTGATCCCGGACGAGTACTCAACGCTCACGGAAACCGTGGACATGAAGTTCCGGCCCGACGTGAAGATCCAGGACTTCCTGAAGGAGGGCGACGAGATCGTCGTCCAGATCGCGAAGGAACCGATCTCGACGAAGGGGCCCCGGGTGACCAGGCACATCACGCTCGCGGGCCGGCACATCGTGTACATGCCCTTCATCGAACACACCGGCGTCTCGCGTCGGATCGAGTCCGAGGAGGAGCGGAAGCGCCTGAAGGACATCCTCGATTCGATCCGCCCCGAGGGGATCGGCGTCATCGCCCGCACCGTGGCCGAAGGCCAGAGCTACAAAGTCCTGAAGAACGACTACAATAACCTCGTGAAGATCTGGAAGGACGTCCAGAAGCGGCTCGAAAAGGCGAAGGCGCCGCTCGAGCTCCACCAGGACCTCTCGTTCATCCAGCGCGCCCTCCGCGACATCATGGACGAGGACGTCGACAACATCGTCTCCGATTCGAAGGCGGCGGTGAAGCAGATCGAGAAGTTCATCCAGCGCTTCATCCCGCACCACAAGGCGAAGATCAAGTACTACGACGGCGAGATGCCGATCTTCGAGCACTTCGGGATCGACATCGAGATCGAGCGCGCGCTCTCGAACCAGGTGTTCCTGAAGTCCGGCGGCTCGATCAACATCGACCAGACCGAGGCGCTCGTCTCGATCGACGTGAACACCGGAAAGTTCGTCGGCAAGAAGACGCTCGAGGAGACGATCCTGAAGACGAACCTCGAGGCCGTGAAGGAGATCGCTTACCAGCTCCGACTCCGGAACTGCGGTGGGATCATCATCATCGACTTCATCGACATGGAGAAGGACGAGCACCGGAACCAGGTCTACGTGGCGCTCCTCGAGGCCCTGAAGAAGGACCGCTCGAAGACCAACGTCCTCCCGATCTCGGGCCTGGGCCTCGTCGAGATGACGCGCAAGCGCACCCGCGACACGCTCATCCGCACGATGTGCGAGCCGTGCCCGTACTGCGAGGGCGTGGGCCGCGTGAAGTCCGTCGAGACCGTGAGCTTCGAGGTGATCCGCGAGGTCCAGAAGGTGATCAAGCGCTCGCCGTCGTCGAAGATCACGATCTTCGCCCACCCGGAGGTCTGCGCCAAGCTCTCGTCCGAGGACTTCGGGATCATCGAGGCCCTCGAGGAGCAGTACAACAAGACGCTCCTGGTGCGCGCGGACAACAACTACCACGCGGAACAGTACGAGATCTACGCGCCGGAGAGTTAGCGATAGATTAGCGAAAGAATTTCGTTTATACTGACAATATAGATTCTTTATTTAGGAGACACGATGCTTGCAAGATTCCTAAGCCTTTTACTTTGTTCAGTCTTATTGCTCTCGACAAGTGCCTGCGGAACTCTGTTCAGCGGGACTTCAGAGCTCGTAACCATAACTTCAGAACCTGAAAAATCCAAAGTTTATGTAAACGGAGCCTATATTGGTA
>JBILTI010000089.1:0-6752 GCA_044371595.1 Bacteriovoracaceae bacterium | reverse complement strand
CCTCGCCGCACGGGTAGAGGCCTTCGTGGGAAACGGAAACGAGGGTTTCCTTGTCGCGAAGGATGGTTAAAGGTGCGGAAGTGCGTGTCTCCGGAGCGATAAGGAGGCCTTCCTCGTAGACGAAACCAGGGATGTCCTTGTCGAACTCCCGGAGCCCCTTCTTAAGATGCTCTACGACAAAGTCCGGGAAGATCTGACGGATATCCGCCTTGAAGACGCCCGACGGCGAAGACGTCTTGGGGAGGGGCCCGTCGCTGAGCTTGCCCTCCAGAAACTCTTTGATTGTCATCGCCGGAAGCTCCCGCCCGGTAGCAAGCTTCTTCGAGAGCTCGTAGGCTTTCCGCTCGATGCCGTGCTGGAACTCGAGGCCCGCGAGGAGCCGGTCGTCCCCGAGGTCCCGCTCGGCCTTCACGGAAACCACGAGGGCCGCGTTCGACCAGGGGCTGTTCCGGGCATAGTTGCTCATGCCGTTGACCGCGATGCCGTCGCGCTCGGTCCCCGACGAGAGGACGTAGCCGCCGGGACACATGCAGAAGCTGTAGACGCCGCGGTCCGACCACTTGTCGTGCCAGCTCAGGCGGTAGCGCGCGGCCCCGAGCTGCGAAGCTTCGCAGAACTTCCCGTGCTGGATGCCGTCGATGTAGCGCCGCGGGTGCTCGACTCGGACGCCGACGGCGAAGTCCTTGGGCCGCATCGCGACCCCGGCCCCTTCGAGGTGGTGGTAGAGGTCCTGCGCCGAGTGACCGGTGGCGAGGACGACGTGGTCCGTGGCGATCGTTTCCCCGGTCGAGAGCTTGACGCCGACGATCCGCGCGCCCTCGGCGACGAGCTCGGTGACCCGGGTGTTATAGCGGATCTCGACCCCGCGGGAGCGGAGCCAGTTCGCGATCTGGGTGATGATCGCCCGGATCTTGTTCGACCCGAGGTGCGGGTTCGACTCGTAGGCGGTCTCCGGCGGGGCCCCGAAGGCGACGAACTTCTCCATCACGTACTGGACGAGGTTCGACTTGATCCGGGTGATGAGCTTCCCGTCGGAGAAGAGGCCCGCGCCGCCCTCGCCGTAGCACACGTTGGTCTCGGGATCGAGTTCGCCGTAGCGCCAGAACTTAGCGATGTGAAGCATGCGCCGGGAGGCCTCGTCGCCACGCTCGATGACGATGCTCGGGATCCCGTACTCGGCCAGCCGGACGGCGCAGAAGAGGCCTCCGGGGCCCGCGCCGACGATCACCGGCGGCCTGGCCGGGGCCGCGAGCCGGGGAAACTCTTCCGGGAACGGATAGGCGTCGGTATCAGTAACGAGGGCGTCGAGGATGTAGTGGAAGCTCGGCTTCCGCCCCCGCGGGGCCCCGCGCGCGTCCAGGCTCTTCGAGATCATCCGGTACGTCCGGATCTCGGGGAAGCTCTTACGGACATACTTCTCGAGCTCCACGTCGAAGGGGAGCTCGAACTGATACTTCTTAGGCATAGCCGACTTTTACATTACGCACAAGAAGAAATCAAAGATTTTCAGGGGATCGATTCTTCTTTATTCTTTACCTGAGAGGTGCATATGAAAATCGGTTTCCTGATCATCGCGAGCGAAGTACTGGATGGAAAAATTACAGATCTCAATACGACGATCCTCGCGACGTTCCTCCGCCGTCATCACCTTGAAATCAATGAGGCCCTCGTGGTCCGCGACCGGGCCGACGACCTCCGCCGAGGCCTCGCACGGATCTTCGAGGAGAACGACGTCGTCGTCACCTCCGGA
This sequence comes from Bacteriovoracaceae bacterium, assembly GCA_044371595.1. Classification (GTDB taxonomy): domain Bacteria; phylum Bdellovibrionota; class Bacteriovoracia; order Bacteriovoracales; family Bacteriovoracaceae; genus Peredibacter. The sequence continues at coordinate 5,002 of JBILTI010000089.1, read as the reverse complement.
GGGCTCGGCCCGACCCGCGACGACATTACCAAAGAAACTCTGGCGCACTTCCTGGGACGAGAGCTCGCGCCGTCGCCGGCGGCGATCCTCGTCGCCGAGGAGAACTACCGCCGCTTCGGCCGGACCTTCCCCGGCGCCGAGCACGGTTACGCCTACCTCCCGGAGGGCTTCACGCCGCTCGCCAACGCCACGGGCTTCGCGCCGGGCCTCGCGGCCACCCACCGAGGGCGCCTCCTCCTCTCCGCTCCCGGCGTTCCCCGCGAGTTCGCTTCGATGCTCGAGGATCACCTCGGGCCGCGCCTCGACGAGCGCCGGAGCTCCCGCGACGTCCTAGGCCACGTCATCGTCAGAACGAAGAACGTCCCCGAGGAGAAGATCTTCGGCGAGGTCGATCCGGAGCTCTGGGACCGGCTCGAAGCTTTCGGGGAGGTGAGCTCGCTCCCGATCCTGATGGGCGTTGACATCGGGGTCAAGCTCCGCGCGGCCACGGCCGCGGAGCTCGACCGGAAGGCGGCCGCAGTCCGGGACGTCTTCGAACGCTCGCCGATCAGGCCCAGCATCTGGAGCTTCGGGTCCGAATCGGTCGAGGAAAAGATCGTCGGCCTCGCGAACCGCGCGAACCTCCGCTTCGGCTTCGCCGAGTCCGCGACCGGAGGCCTCTGCGCACACCGGATCACCGGCGTCGCCGGAAGCAGCCGGTCGTTCATGGGCTCGCTCGTGTGCTACGACGAAGGCGCTAAGGAAGCGCTCCTCGGCGTGAGCGACGATACGCTCCGGCGGCACACGGCCGTAAGCGCGGAGGTCGCGGCGGAGATGGCCCGGGGACTCGCCGAACGGCTTACCCTTGACGTGGCGATCGCCGTCACCGGATACGCGGGCCCCGCTGCCGGCGCCGACGGGACTCCCGTCGGGACGGTCTTCGTGGGCCGGGCCGTGCGCGGGAAGGCCCCGGCCGCCGAGGTCTTCCACCTGAAGGGGGACCGGGAGGTCTTGAAGCAACGGTTTTCCCAGGCCGCCCTCTATGCGCTCCTCGAGGAGGCGGAAAAACTTGCCGGACCCTGACCCCGATCTTCGGCACCACGCCGGCGGCGGGCCTCCGCGGGACAAGTCATTTCATTAGCTTGCCACTCTCCGCTCGGCGCGTTCCGGAGAAGCGGTAAAATAGGCCTATCCCCTCGGGGAGTTAAAAAATCCGTCAAAAAATCCGATACTTATGGAGAGAGGACTAACACGGATGTTGTACTCAACCCTGGCCACCTCATTCACGCAAACGCGACTGCTGCTGCTCCTCCTCCTGGTGCTTGTGCTCCTGCCTGCCTGCGTGCCCCAGTCCTCGGGCCCCGAGCTCGCGGCGGGAAAGAGCACGGACACGCCGGCGCCGACCCCGACCACGCCGACGTACGCGGAGCCGACGTTCCCGCTCGCCGGAATCTTCGTGCAGGAAGGGGCGACGCGGTCGGAGACCAACTTCGCGCTTCCGCTCGAGTTCTCCGACTCGTTTTTGGTTCGTGGGGCCACGCTCTCGAAGTTCCTCCGCGGGCTCCCGAACACGACGAAGTTCTGCATCGTGGGAAAGTACACGTACGTCGCAAACGCCGACCGCTTTCTCATCCTCTCCGCGAAGCCGCGGTCGTTCACCGATCTCGTTAACAAAACTACGGAGTTCTACCTCCAGGTCGAACCGGCCAACGACGCCGCGAACCAGAACGACTGCCTGACGTACAATCTCACGAACCAGCTCTTCGCGGGCGCCGCCAATCCGACGGCCCACTTTAGCCTGAACCAGCTCTGCGCGAACTGCTCGAGCAGCGTCACGAGCACGGGCCTCCGGCTCCACTTCGTCAACGGGGAGGAGGTGCCGACGGTCGCCGTCAACGGCCTCCTCCTGACGATCTCCGGCGCCGCGGGCGCCAGCGGCCAGAACTGCAGCGAGAACACGACCTGCAAGGCCCGCGGCTTCGACTGCTGCCTGGGGGACCAGTGCGTCACCGACAAGGCGATGCGGCCCGGAGCGATGGCCGAACCGGGGTTCGCGACCGCGCACGCGGACGTCGTCTCCAACCCCGACCGCTACGTCCTCTACCCGCAGTTCTACTTCGTCTGCGCTTCGACGCCCGATGATCCCCAGGCGCCGGCGCCGGGGACCACCGATCCGGACTACGAAGCCTCGGTCCGCCTCCTCGAACTGACGCAGCTTCACAACTGCCTCAACGCCGTCGACGGAGAATTTGCCCACTGTACCCTGAAGTACCCCCAGGCCGACCAGCTCATGAAGGACGGGCCCCGGCTCTTCTCGGCCGCGACCGACGGGTACCTCGACGACATCAACTTTTCGCGGATCAACGAAAACCTCCGCACCGGCGACCGCGCGAACAACATCGTGAAGATCGTCTACGGCGGCGTCACGGCCTACGAACAGGGAAAGACGCTCACCTCCGGCGTCACCCTCGGGGCGGCGAACGACGACCTCCGCTCGGGCCAGGCGGTCACCCTGCAGCTGCCGCTCCCGACGAACGCCCGCGACGCAAACCTCTACATTACCTACAAGGTCGACGGAACCTGCGAGCGGCTTACTTCGACGATCGCGAAGTGCACTAAGACCTACATCCACGGCGCCTCGGATCGGTTCACGACGACCTGGCACGACCTGAACAGCCGGACCTTCCTCCTCCCGGACTACGCGGACCTCGGTGAGCAGGCGAGCCTGATCGTAAAGGTCAGCGGCGTGATCGTTCCGGAGGACCGGACGACGACCTGGGAGAAGACGTCGACCGGCGTCGCGTTCGCCAACGGCTACCCCCTCTACCAGAACCAGAAGGTCGAGATCACCTACTTCGTCCGCACCGGCGCGGCGGAGCTGATCAAGCTCCGGACCGCCGCGCAGACCCGGGTGAACGGCATGTGTTCGTGCGCGACGACCGCCCGGTGCGGCCTCGCGCCGATCCTCGATCCGAAGACCAAGGCCGTCGTGAACTACGATTGTTCGTACCCGACGCCGGGGAGCTCCGAGCCGCCGGCCAACCAGACCGTCTACGTATCGAACAAGAACATCCCGCACCGGTACTTCGACTCCGAGGGCGTGAGCTACGACGAGGGCTACGGAGACGCGCTCCCGCAGGAGATCGTGCCGCGGGCCTTCGCCTACACAAATAACGATCTCCTGAAGCCGAACAACGTCGCCCAGTACGTCGGCTTCAACGAGATCTACGGATCCTTCGCGACCTCCGGGACCTACGTGGCGAAACCGGCGAAGCTCGTCCGGGTGAAGAAAGATAAGCTCTACGACATCATAGTCACCGCCGGCGCGTTCTCGAGCTGCCTGAGCTGCGGCGCGGACTACTACAGCAGCCTCCAGCGGATCTTCCCGCAGAACTTTTCGGGTCAGGGCGGCGGCTATGCCCCGGATAACTACGAGACTCGGCGCGAGAACAACACGGGCCTCTACCGCGGTGACGACCTCCTCTTCGGCCGCGCCTGCTTCGTCCCGGCGACTATGATCCCCTGGACCCACCGCGCCTCCTCGAGCTCGGGCGGCGCCCCCCGGGATCAGCGGCGGATGCGGCTCCAGGCCCAGCACTTCCTTTTCGCTAACGGCTACGCCCGCGACTGGTACGGGTTCGACTACGGATCGCTAATCGGATCCTTCGACGGCGTGACCTGGTTCTCGATCGGAAACCAGCGGCGGATCAAGGCAACGACGAGCAAGCTCTTCCTCGCCGTCAACGCCTACCTCGGAGACCTGAACGTCGACAACAACTTCAACGTGACCGTCGCCGAGACGTCGACGTTCTCCTCGGAGATCCCGGACCACGACACAGAGACCGACGGTGCCCAGTGCCAGCGCTCGCACTACTGCGCGAACGACAACGACTGCTTCCGCCAGCTCGGCTTCGATTACTCCTGCCAGAGCGTCGCGGTCCTTACGACGCCGTGGCCCCTGTTCGACGCCGCCGGTGCGGAGATCGTCGGCTCCACGACCCGGACCCTGTCCTCGATCCTCGGGGGCACCAATGGCCAGGCCCGCCGCTGCGTCTACCGGGGCCGCGGCGCACCCTGCCTGCAGAACCTCGCCCTGGGCGGGTCCGGAACGACGTTCAACGGCACGGCCGCCGTCGGGACGCTCCAGTGCTCGTCCAACAACTCGTGCCTCCCGCTCGGGAACCCAGGCCGCTTCAACGACCGGATCGCCCGCTTCGGCAACGGCCCCGTCGCTCAGAACATCGCCCAGGCCGCGGCCACGAACAGCGACACCGTGGGGCTCGGCGCGCGCGTGATCCTGCGGCCCTTCGACTACTACGGAACCCAGTCGACGCCCTCCGGCGCCAAGAGCGTCCTGAACGCCAACGGCATCGCCGCGATCTGCGTCCCGGGCCGGGACGTTAACACCGCCAGCGGAACCTTCGACCTTCACCAGCGGCATCCGACGTCCCGGACCGACACGGCAGACAAGCTCTTCGGCGTAGGCCCGGCGTCCCCGTCCGCCAACACCGTCCGGTCGCTCAGCTCCTGCCCGGCGACCGACGCCGCCGGCGCGGCCGTCCAGCTCTCCGACCTCCCGATCGGAAGCGAGGCCCTGAACCTCTTCACGATCTCCCAGAACCTTTCGTCGAACCTCCTGAATCTGACCCCGCTCGTCGCCGGTAACATCTACGCGCGGAACGACAACGAGCCGCTCGTCACGCGCGTCGGCTACCAGCGGAACACCTGCCTGCGGGCGCCCGGGGCCTCGTGCTTCAGCGACATGGAATGCGCCCCCTCGGCCTTCATCGCGAGCAAGGCCCGGGCCGCGACGAACCTCTCGAGCTTCCTGAACGCCGCCGAGGTCAGCTTCTGGCGCGAGGACCTCGTCTGCGGGAACCCGGACTTCAAGTACGTCTCCCCCGGCGCCCTCAACCCGAACTTCGACGTGAAGAAGAACAAGTGCTGCCGGGAGTTCGGGAAGACCATCACCGTTCACACGCAGACGAGCACGACCCCCTTCGAGTGGTGCAACGAAGGCACC
>JBILTI010000467.1:0-4259 GCA_044371595.1 Bacteriovoracaceae bacterium | reverse complement strand
AACCAATCCGAATTCCGCCGCCGGCGCGTGCTTTCTGGCCCTTGTGACCTTTACCAGCCTGCGTACCCTGACCAGAACCTTGACCCCGGCCAATCCGCTTAATATTCTTGTGAGCTCCTTTCGGGCTCTTAAGTGTCTTCAGAGTTAACATATTAAACCTCTATTGTTTAACGATCTCAAGCCACTGAATCATAGATTTAATCATGCCACGAACAGCTGGTGTATTTTCCAGAGTTCTAGCATGGTTAATTTTCCTTAACCCAAGGCCTTTGATTGTCGCTTTTTGCTTTTCAGTACATGCGATCGTACTTCTGACTAATTTAACTGTAATTTGCTTGCTCATATATCACCTTAAGCTTTTGCAGCTTTAACTTTAGCCCTTACACGAAGGGCTTTAGTGTTAACACCACGAGCCGAGGCTACCTCATCGAGGGAGCGAAGGTTCTTAAGTGCCTTAAATGTAGCTTTCACAATGTTGTGAGGGTTTGAACCACGCACAGACTTTGTAAGAACATTCTTGACGCCGGCAAGCTCGAGAATTGAACGGCAGGCACCCGCAGCCTTAATACCCGTACCTTCTCCAGCGGGCTTAAGAAGAACCTGGCCTGCACCAAAAAGACCAAGCACTTCATGAGGAATAGTTCCATTCTCAATGGAAACTTTGATCATGCGCTTTGATGCTTTCATACCAGCTTTGCGGATTGCGTCTGGAACTTCTTTTGCTTTGCCAAGACCGTAGCCAACTTTGCCGTTCTTGTCGCCGACTACAATGAGTGCTGCAAAAGAGAAGCGACGTCCGCCCTTAACTACTTTCGCAACTCTGTTTACTGCAACAACGCGCTCCTCAAGATCCGGATTAAGACCATCTTGAGCTGGTTTCTTGTCTTGTCTCGGAGCGCGCTGAGGACGTTTGTTGCCTTTTCTCTCAGTTTTCGCCTCTGTTTCTGTGTCAGTTGATTCAACGTTATTTTCTTCGCACATAAAGTCCCCTAATTAGATTTGGATGCCGTTTTCACGGATAGAGTCAGCGAGTGCCTTAATTACACCCGTATACTGCTTTCCGCTTCTGTCGAAGACGGCTCTAGAGAGATTGTTCTTCTTAAGCGTAGCTGCTACAGCAGAGCCAACCTTCTTGGCGCCTTCCGCATTAGCATGATCAGCAACTTTAGTCTTTCCATAAGTCTGGACAGAAAAAAGTGTAGCTGACTTAACGTCGTCGATTGCCTGGACTCGAAGATGCTTATTTGTCTTAGTCACACAGAGCCGTGGAGCCTCTGCGGTACCTGCAACTTTCTTTCTGATAGAAAGCCGGCGACGGTACTCCTTCGCCTTTGTTTCATTCTTAATTTTTGCGGTATTTTTTCTCATATCTCACCTATTATTTTTTAGCGCCTGTTTTGCCGGCTTTTCTGATGATTGTCTCATCACTGTACTTCAAGCCCTTGCCCTTATAAGGCTCAGGCTCTCTGAAAGAGCGGACCTGAGCCGCGACGAAGCCAACAAGTTCTTTGTCACAGCCGTGGAACTCAATTACGTTTTTATTAACTACAGCGGATACGCCTTTCGGCAGCTTGTAGTCAATAGGATGTGAGTAACCAAGGTTAAGAGTGAGAGTGCTACCAGAAACAGCAGCCTTGTAACCTACACCGTTAAACTCAAGAGATTTTACAAAACCGGTTGTTACACCAGTGACCATGTTACAAAGAAGAGTTCTGGACATACCCCAGATTGCTCTTGCTGTGGTCGATTCGTTAACCGGAGACACGCTAACCGCCCTCTCAGTCTTCTCAATCCTAACATCCTTATGGAATGTATAACTAAGCTGACCTTTGGGGCCCTTAACGTCAACGGTAGAACCGTTAACTTTGACTTCGACTTTATCAGGAATGCCAATAGGCTTTTTTCCAATACGTGACATAAGTTGCTCCGATTACCAAACGTTACAGATAATTTCGCCACCAAGCTTCAAAGCTGTCGCCTTCCGTGAAGAGACAATTCCAGCTGAAGTGGAGACAACACTAACACCGAGCCCGGAAAGAACGCGGGGCATGTCTCTGTAGCTTTTATAAACTCGCAACCCAGGGGTTGAAATTCTTTTTAAACCGACTATTGCCCCTTCCTTGAGTCCGATTTTAATAACAATTTCGGAAGGTGATTTTGCTGCGATCTTAAAGGACTTGATATAGCCCTCTTCTTTGAGAACGCGGCAAATATTCGCCTTAAGTTTGCTCGCAGGGACATCAAGCCTATCGAGGCCGGCCTTATTAGCATTGCGAATTCTTGTTAACATATCTGCGATAGGATCTGTCATCATAATCTGTTCCCCTTCCTCTTACCAGCTAGCCTTGGTCACACCAGGGATGAGTCCATTGTTTGCTAGTTCACGGAATTTATTGCGGCTAAGTTTAAAGTCACGATAGAAAGCCCTAGGTCTCCCAGTAAGCTCACAGCGATTGCGAACTCGATTGAGGTTACCATTACGAGGAATCTTTTGGAGCTTCATGCGAGCTGCCTCTCTTTCCTCCTCAGTAAGTTTCGGATCGATAGCCTTAGCTCTGAGCTCTGCAGCTTTTGGAGCAAATTTTTTAGCCAGTTTTTCTCTTTTCTTATTTTTAACAACAGCACTTAATCTTGCCATGCGTCCCTCTTACTTTTCTCTGAAAGGCATTCCGAACTGCTTCAGGAGCTCGCGGCCTTCTTCGTTATTGGTAGCTGTAGTAACAAAGCTAATTCCCATACCACGGATCTTGTCGATCTTATCGTAGTCGATTTCAGGGAAGATAATTTGCTCCTTCAGCCCCATGGTGTAGTTGCCTTTGCCGTCGAACCCCTTTGGTGAAAGACCACGGAAGTCTTTAACTCGAGGGAGGGAAAGATTAATTAAGCGATCAAGGAATTCGTACATTTGCTCACCGCGCAGGGTAACAAACGCACCAAGCGCTTGGTCCTGCCGAAGCTTGAACGAAGCGATGGACTTTTTTGCGCGAGAGACCACAGGCTTTTGCCCTGTAATTGCAGCAAGGTCCGCTACGATACTGTCAACGACTTTGCCGTTAGAGACTGCATCGCGAGTAACGCAATTAACGATAATTTTTTCAAGCTTGGGAATCTGATGTACATTCCCGTACTTGAACTTTTCTTGCATCTTCTTTCTTACCTCTGATTCATACAGAGCTTTTAAACGTGCCATATATGCCTACCTCAGATTACTTTATTTCTAGTTTGCTTTTAGAAGCAACTCGAACAGTATTTTTGCCAGCTTCTTGCTTAACTTTCACTCGAGTTGGCTTACCTGATTTTGGATCCAATAGAGCAACGTTACTGATATGGATGGCTTTTTCCACATCAACGATTCCGCCTTGCTGATTAGCCTGGTTTGGACGGATCGCCTTTTTCACTAGATTTACTCCGTCAACAACAACACGATTTGTCTTGAAGTTGATTGACTTGATCTTGCCCTGCTTGCCTTTGTCCTTTCCGGCCAGGACTTGAACAGTGTCGTTCACTTTCAGCTTTTGCATTTTCCCTCCAACACGCTGATTAGAGCACTTCGTGAGCGAGTGAACAAATTTTGGAGAAATTTTTGTTCCTTAACTCTCTCGCGACGGGCCCGAAAATACGTGTGCCTACTGGTTCATTATTTGCTGCAATAATGACCACGCTGTTTGTATCAAAATTAATATAAGATCCGTCTTCCCGTCTTACCGGATAGACTGTACGTACAATTACGGCTTTCTTAACATCGCCCTTCTTAACCTTACCGCCAGAGATCGCTTGCTGTACGGCAACGACGATAACGTCGCCAACCTGAGCGCTCATATGCTTTGAACCACCCAGAACTTTAATACACTGAACAGTTTTGGCGCCAGAGTTATCGGCTACATCTAGAATCGTTTGCTGCTGAATCATAATTTACTCCACTACTTTACAATAGAAACAAGTTCCCATCTCTTAAGCTTAGAGTAGGGCTTTGATTCGACAATTGTTACCACATTTCCAAGAGATGCTTTTTCAGCTTCGTCATGCACATGATATTTCTTCGATTTGGTAACAAACTTATTGTACTTCGGGTGCATTGTCCTGCGCTCAACCCTCACGACAATAGTCTTTGATGTTTTGTCGCTAACAACTTCACCTGTAAGTGTTCTCTTAAATTTTGTGCTCATAGTTCACCGTCTTATTATTTAGCGTTTTTAAATGTTAGGAGACGGGCGATATCCTTCTTAAGCTCTTTCACTGTGTGAGCTTTTTCAGTGCCC
>JBILTI010000088.1:0-6829 GCA_044371595.1 Bacteriovoracaceae bacterium | reverse complement strand
GAACCGGCCCCGGTATTCGCGCAGTAGGTCCGCGAACCCGGCGTCGAGGCGCTCCGGAAGGATGACCGGATAGCGCGTGTGGAAGCGTACGTCCCGGAGCGTCCCGAGGTCAGCGAAGGCGCTGAGGTACGTTTCGAGCCGGTCGTTCGAGAGGGTCAAGGGATCGCCACCGGTAAAGATCAGTTCCGTCACCTCCGGGTGCCGGGCGAGGTAGGCGAGGGTTTGATCGAAGTCGCGCTGGAAGAGGTCGTGGTCCGCCGCGAGCTCGTTCTTCCGGAAGCAGTAGCGGCAGTGGACAGGACAGACGCTCGTGGGCGTAAAGAGCGCCCGGGTCTTGTAGCGGTGGACGAGCTGCGGGGCGCGGAGGAAGGCCTGGTCGCCGATCGGATCCGCGAGGCCTTCGCTCAGCGCGAGCTCGGCCCCGTCCGGGAGGAACTCCCGCGCGAGAACGCCGCCCGGGCCCTCGGCCTTGATCATCCGCGCCAGGCGGCGGGGAACGAAGAGGGGGTAGGTCTGCGCCACGGCAAGGGCCCCGGCCGGCGGGTCCCAGTCGAGGAACCGGTAGAGGTCCGGGAGCGTCCGGAACGCTGCCGCGAACTCAGTCGTCCAGCTTGGGGTCTTTTCCACTCTGCTCGAGCTCCTTCAGGTACTGGCGCTTATAGATGAAGGCGCAGGTCCGGATCAGAGCGGCGCCGTAGATGCTGATCCCGAGGAAGTGGTAGAGGAGCGTCGAGAACGGCAGGACGCCGCCCTCGTAGAGCGTGTAGAGGATCCACTGCAAGAGGACGAGGTGGGCGACGAGGATCACGAGCTGGGTGAGCCGCTGGCCCACGTTTTCCCGAGTGATAAAATTCTTCATGCGGATGCACCTTCCCGCCAGAGGCTCGCTTCGAGCTTCCGGTAGGCCTTGATTTTTTTAAGGACGAAGGACTTGTTCATGCCCGTGAGGAGGCATTCGCCGAAGAGCACCGGGCCCTTCGGAAGCGGCATGAGGCCGATCGGACGGACGGGCCGGGTCCGGCCCTCCTTCGAACCGCCGCGGTAGTCGAGCTGCACCAGCTCCTTCTCCTGCACGAGGGCCGCGAGCCCCCGGAGGCGCTCGGAGAAGTTAAAGCAGTCGCTCCGGTCGAAGTGGGAGAGCCGGAAGACGAAGCTCTTTTCCAGCGCGACCTTCCGGTCCGCCGGCGCCCGGACCGCGAACGCCATGATCTTCAGGCACGCGACGGTGTCTTCGATGGCGACGTGGTGTTTGAGCGCGAAGCCGACGAACCCGGCGAGCGTGGAGAGCTTGAAGTTGGCCGGGCCCCCCTCGGTGTTTTTGTACACGGCCCGTGCGTAGCGGCAGCTGTCGTAGACGTCGAGCGGAGGAAAGTCGAGCTGGAAGTCGTGCGACGCCTTGATGAGGTAACCCAGGTCGAACGTCGAGTTGTGGGCGATGACCGAATGCCGGCCCGCGAACTCCCAGAACGCTCGGAGAGGCCTCTTGATCGTCGGCGCCGCCGCCAGGTCTTCGTTCCGGAGCCCGTGGAACTGGACGGTGAACTCGGGGACGTCAATCAGCGGGTTGATCAGCTGGTGGAACGTCGAGACCTCGCCGGCCTCGGTGATCTTCACCGCCGCGATCTCGATGATCTTGTCGACGAGCGGAGAAAGGCCAGTAGTTTCAAGGTCTACCGCCACGAGACCCTTTGGGAAAAGCTCTAACAGCGAGGCGACTTCCTCGGGGCTAAGGGAGAGGCTGGAGGTGGATCTTGACATAGGGTGTCTTATAGCTTCTTTGCCGCTGTTTCGTCTAGAGAAAAGGACCTTCGATTGATTGACAAGTGCGGAGCGCAAAGCCCATGATTTCGGGACATTTACAGTTCTCACGGAAACAAAGGATTTCACACCATGGCCAAAACGTTTGATGTGGTTGTTTTGGGCGCGGGCCCCGGCGGATACGTCGCCGCGATTCGGGCCTCGCAGTTAGGAAAGAAAGTCGCGATCATCGAAGCCGACAAGCTCGGTGGGGTATGCCTTAACCGGGGCTGCATTCCGACGAAGGCGCTCCTGAAGTCGGCGCACGCCGCCCACGAGGTCCACGACCTGAAGAGCCTCGGCGTGAACGTCGAGCTCAAGGGCCTCGACGCGACCGTCGCCGTGAAGCGCGCGAACACGATCGCCGATAACATGTCGAAGGGCATAGCCTTCCTCATGAAGAAGAACAAGATCGAGGTCATCGCTGGCCGCGGCGCCTTCACCTCGAAGACGTCGATTGAGGTGACGCTCGCCGACGGCAAGAAGGAGACCGTAAACTTCACCAACGCTATCATTGCCACGGGCGCCAATTACCGGACGTTCCCGGGCCTAGAGCACGACGGTAAGCGCCTCGTCGGCGCCTGGGAAGCGCTCAAGATCGAGAAGCTCCCGAAGTCGATCGGCATCGTCGGCGCCGGCGCGATCGGCGTCGAGTTCGCGTATTTCTGGAACGCCTTCGGCGTCGAGGTCTCGATCTTCGAGCTGCAGAAGAACCTCCTCCCGATCGAGGACGCCGACTGCTCAGCCGAGGTCGAGCGCGCCTACAAGAAGCTCGGCGTGAAGCTCCACCTCGGGATCGAGGGCATCACCGCGAAGAACAACGGCAACGACGTCACCTTCACCGTCACTGAGGGCGGGAAAAAGGTCGAGCACAAGTTCGAACTGGGCCTCATTGCCGTCGGCATGATCGGCGTCATCGACGGTTTCGGCCTCGAGAAGATCGGCGTGAGGACCGAGCGCGGCTTCATCGCCGTCAACGGCATGTACGAGACCTCGGTAAAGGGCATCTACGCGATCGGCGACGTCGCCGGACCGCCGCTCCTCGCGCACGCCGCGTCCCACGAGGGCGTTGTCGCGGCCGAGCACCTCGCCGGGAAGCACCCGCACGCGATCGACAAGCTCAACGTCCCCGGCTGTACCTACTGCCAGCCGCAGGTCGCATCCGTCGGCTACACCGAGCGCGCGCTCAAAGAGAAGGGCGTCGAGTACAAGGTCGGAAAGGCGCCGTTCACGGCCAACGGCAAGGCCATCGCCTCTAACGAGAACACGGGCTTCATCAAGGTCCTCACCGGGAAGCACGGCGAGCTCCTCGGCGCCCACATTGTCGGGACGAACGCCACCGAACTGATCCACGAATACGTGCTCTTTCGGACAATGGAAGGCATCGACGAGGAAATCTTCGCCACCGTCCACCCGCACCCGACCCTCGGCGAGTTCCTCGGCGAAGCGGTTATGGCGGCCAAGGCCCGGGCACTCAATCTTTAAACGTTAGGAGAAACATATGGCAAAAATTGAAGTCGTCATGCCCCAGATGGGAGAGTCGATCACGACCGGTACCATCACCAAGTGGCACAAGCAGCCCGGAGAGGTGATCGAGCTCGATGCGATCCTCCTCGAGATCTCGACCGACAAGGTCGAGTCGGAGATTCCGTCGCCGGTGCACGGAAAGATCGTCCAGCTCCTCTTCCCGGAAGGCGCGACGGTCGACGTCGGGAGACCGATCGCGATCATCGAAGACGATCTGAACGCGAAGGTCGACGCCGCTCCGGCGTCGGTTCCGAAGGCGCAGGTCGTGGCCTCGTCCCCGGAGAGCGGTATGACCGCCGAGAACAGCGGCGCGACCGCGGTCATGTACCCGAACCCTCCCGGGGGCGAGGGGACGCTGGACTACGCCGCCGTCCACAACGACGCCGAAGCCGACCAGGGGTTCCGTTTCTACACGCCGCTAGTCAAGGCGATGGCGAAGGACGCGGGGATCCCGCTCGCCGAGCTTAAGAACGTGAAGGGCTCCGGCGCCGCCGGCCGCGTGAACAAGGCCGACCTCGAGGCCTACATCGCCACACGGGGTGCGAAGCCGGCCGCCGCCCCCGCTCCGCGGGCCGCTGCCGCGCCGGCCTCGACAACGGCCCTGGCCGGCGTCAGCGAGACTCGTCCTTCGGGCCGGGTCGAGATCGTCGCCATGGACAACATGAGAAAGGCGATCGCGAAGAACATGGTGATCTCGAAGCAGACGTCTCCGCACGTCAACTCGATCGACGAGATCGACATGACGAACCTCGTGAAGCAACGGGAGAAGTTGAAGAACGAGTTCAAGAAGCGCGAAGGCATCAACCTCACGTACTCGCACTTCGTCCTCTACGCCCTCGTTCAGGCGCTCAAGGAGCATCCGCTCGTCAACGCCTCGATCGAAGGGGACAACATCGTGATCAAGAAGGACATCCACCTCGGGTGCGCCGTCGCGGTTCCCGGCAACGGCCTCGTCGTTCCGGTGATCAAGAACGCCGGCGACCTGAACCTCACGGGCCTCGCCCGGCAGCTCGACGTACTCGCCGCCAAGGCGCGGACCAAGAAGCTAACGATGGACGACCTCTCTGGCGGAACCTACACCTTCACGAACAACGGCTCCTTCGGCACGCTCATCGCGACGCCAGTGATCCTCCAGCCGCAGGTCGGAATCTTCTGCACCGGCGTGATCAAGAAGCGCGTGATGGTCATGGACGACGACGCGATCGCGATCCGGCACATGATGTACGGCACGCACACCTACGACCACCGCCTCATCGACGGCGAGCTCGGGTCGAAGTTCCTCGCGAGCGTGAAGCACCACCTCGAGACGATGGTCATCGAGTCCCTGGTCTAAACCTTTTCGGGCCCCGGTTTCGGGGCCCTTCTACATTCTTATATGCGCGTTCGCTCCTTTATCTCTTGCTTTCTTTCGTAGGGCACCTATCCGGGGTAGGATGAGGGCCCGAAGCGCGCCCTCCAGATCGCAATACCCTTCTTCACCACGAAGCCCCCGAGCACGAGTACGGGCCTCGGTCTTAGCGTCTCCAGAAGCATCGTCGAGCGGATGGGGGGAACCCTCGTCTACGATCCAGCGGAGGAAAACACCACGTTCGTCATCGACCTGCCGGGCCTAGTGCCGGATCGGCCTGTTCGAGTGGCCCCGAACCCGGCCTCGGACGTCGTGCCGGATCTCGCGGATGACGTCAGTTCGGTGACCCCGATGGCTATGCCGGCGCCACCAGTCGATCGCGCCACCCATGAGGACCAGGGAGAGGACGGTGTTCAGCACGTGATCGTTCCGACCCAGCTCGTGGACGTTCGGAATGATGGAAATCCATTTCGGGTCGAAGCTCTCGTAACCGACCCGGGGGACCCCCGGTTGGCCAAAGACCCATCCGGCCACGGCGTGGAGGCCATAGAAGACGGAAAAGCTCAGGCACGACAGAAAGGCATCGAGACTTTTGTTTTTGTAGCCGGTGTAAAATAGCAAGGCGCCGGAACTGGCGATGATCGAACTATAAATGACGCTCAAGTGCAGTCCCGCGAAGCCCTCGAAGAGGATCCCGCTGAGGCCAACGATGAAGAGCAGCGCACCGACGAAGAGACTGATTATCTGAGTGGAGTGCTTCGGCTCTCCCGTGCCGCCGGGTGAATAGATGTCTTGATCCATAGGTTCCTCCTGGTGTTCCTTTGTGCCCCTGCTGCAGATTCAAGCAAACGGCGAACCATTCCCGGTGCTCGCTAACATTTTTAAATTGCTTAAGCCGGGCCTATCTGCCCCGGAATAAAATGACCCTTAAGGTGTGCAAGTCAGATCGAAAAATTAAGGTCTTTCATGAAGTTTCGTGCTCCATTGAGCTTTCTGCATTCTGCTGCCCTCGTGATTCTTCCTGTTAACGGCCGCTTTTTCCATAAGCACAAGAAGCTGACCCGCAGGTTCTACTCCGGTAAGGCCGTCAACAAGCGCCAGTCTGGCGACGTCCGCTCGAGCGACCAGCTGGGGGTCTACCTCTGGACCTACGAGAACGACGCCGCGAAGACTGCCACGTTCCGCAAAGCGCTCCACACGTTCTACAGAGACCTGGGCCTCCGCGCCGTCTTTAACCCGACGTCAAGTCAAAGCGCGCCGTGGCCCTCCTCTCGCGCTTCTTCGCCGAGGGCGACCGCGAGGAACTCTGTGTGAACGACGATGGCGTGGCGCAGATCGGTGCTATGAGCTGCAAGGACTCGCTCTTCCTCAAAACGGTCAACTCGCTCGGTAAGATCAAGGCGATCCTCAGTCAGATGAAGGACGCCACCAGCGCGGCGCAGTTCACCGCCCTCCACGCCCGGATGGGTAAGGAAGTCGTGAAGAACCAGTTCGTGCTCGGGGCGTTCTTCGCGCTCGACGAGAAGCGCGAGCTGGGCTTCAAGCTCAAGCTCGAGGGCCAGCGCGTGAGCCGAGTGCTCACGACGGTCCCGGCCAACCCGGCCTGTCGCTAAAGCGAAAGACAAAAAAAGGAGAGGCCTCCCCTTTTTTTTGCAAATTCTTCTCGCTATTTTTTCGTCAGCTGCTTCCACTGGTCGACGAGCACCTTCTCCGAGCCCGTGGAACCGGCCTCGTAGAATCGCTCCTGGACCTCCGCTGGAAGATAGCGCTGCTCGACCCAGTGCCCCTGATACGAGTGCGGGTACTTGTAGTTCCGCTTCTCCGGCGAGACGTTCGAAAGGTGCCTGGGCACTTCGATCGTCGGGTTCTCCTTAACGAAGGCGAGGGCCGCGTCGACGGCGGCGTAGGCGGTGTTCGACTTGGGGGAGAGGGCCAGGAAGACCGTCGCCTGCGCGAGCGTGATCCGCGCTTCTGGCATCCCGATCTGTTTGACTACGTAGTGGGCGTTGCTCGTCACCTGGAGCGCCTGGGAGTTCGCGAGGCCAACGTCTTCCGAGGCGAGGACCATCAGCCGGCGGGCGATGAACTCCGGATCCTCGCCGCCGTCGAGCATGATCGCGAGGTAGAGGAGGGCGGCGTTGGGGTCGGAACCGCGGA
>JBILTI010000087.1:0-6865 GCA_044371595.1 Bacteriovoracaceae bacterium | reverse complement strand
TATAAGTAAGCCGATGTTAGCACTGCGTCTTATGGAGACCTAGACGGCCGGTAAAAAAGAAAGGGGTCCGTCTAGGGTGTTTTTTCGGAGGCTTAGGTTCATAATGGGTCTCTCTGGAGGATAACTTGAGCAAGATCCCTACCTCACTCTTTGGCCGCGGAACGAAGCTCCTCGGCGTCGCCTCGAAGATCGCCATCGAGGAAGTCTCCTCGCGGCTAAAGATCTGGGAGGACGAGAAGGAGAAGCTCCGCTCGAAGGTCCTCCTCGCGCAGGACGTGGTGAAGACCCTCTCGCAGTTAAAGGGTGCCAGCATGAAGCTGGGCCAGCTCCTGTCGCTCGACCTCGGTGACTACCTTCCCCCGGAGATCGTCCAGGTCCTGGGCCAGCTCCACGCCGAGGCGACGTTCCTTCCGTTCGAGAAGATCGAGGCGATCCTCCGGCGGGAGCTCGGGGAGAAGTACGGCGACTTCGAAGCGATCTCCGAGCGGCCCATCGCCGCCGCCAGCATCGGCCAGGTCCATCGCGCGAAGCTCGGGGGCCGGGACGTCGTGATCAAGGTCCAGTACCCCGGCGTCGCCGAGTCGATCCCGTCGGACCTGCGGCTCCTCGAGCTGATCCTGAAGCAGGCATCGTTCCTCCAGGGCAAGCGGGACACGGACCTGTCGCCGCTCCTCGCGGAGGTGCAGGACGTGCTCCTCAAGGAGGCCGACTACGAGCACGAACTCCGAATGCACCTCAAGTACCGGGAGAAGTTCCGCGGGAGCGCCTACCACGTCCCCGAGCCGCTTCCGGCGTACTCCACGTCGAAGGTCCTGACCCAGGAGTTTGTCGAGGGCCTCGCCATCACGCGCTGGCTCGAGACGGATCCGCCGGCCGGGCAGCGCCGGGAGTTCGCCGAGCTTCTCATCCGCCTCTACCTCGACGAGATCTTCGTCCACGGGCTCGTGCAGACCGACCCGAATCCGGGCAACTTCATCGTCACCCCCGAGGGCCGCCTCGCCCTGATCGACTTCGGCGCGGCCCGAGAATACGGCGCGGACTTCGTCGCGGGCTACCGGAAGATCCTCCTCGCCT
The DNA here is from genome assembly GCA_044371595.1 of Bacteriovoracaceae bacterium. Classification (GTDB taxonomy): domain Bacteria; phylum Bdellovibrionota; class Bacteriovoracia; order Bacteriovoracales; family Bacteriovoracaceae; genus Peredibacter. The sequence continues at coordinate 5,791 of JBILTI010000087.1, read as the reverse complement.
CCCGCCGCGGCGACCAGGACGCGCTCCTCCACGAGAGCGAGCGCCTGGGCTTCATCGACGCGCGCGAGGGAACCGCGGCGAAGGATGTCTACGTCGAGATGATGGACTTCCTCGCCGCCCCGTTCCGAGACGAGGTCCCCTTCGACTTCACAGACCGGAGCTACTTCACGCGCTCCCGAGACCTGTCGTGGGAGATGTCCCGGCGGTGCAAATACACGCCGCCGCCGAAGGAGCTCATCTTCCTCCACCGGAAGCTCGCCGGGACGTTCATCTTCCTAAAGCGCCTCGGGGTTTCGATCCGGCTCAGAGACTACTGGGCGCGTGTTGAGGGTTCCGAAGCTCCGTGAGGACCATCCGGGTAACCCGGCGGATGCTCCGTTCGTGATCCTCGGCGGAGGAGTACGGGATCGCCGCGTTGTTCTTCGCGCAGCAGGTGTGGATCAGCGCCAGATGGGTCACCTGGCTAAAGAGCGTCTTGAGCGCCCAGTGGATATCGGCCTCGGCGTGGCCCGGGGCCGCCCGGCGGAGGAGGTCGGCGACGACCACGCCTCCGGGAGGACCGTAGGTTCCGTCCTCCGAGTCTTCGGTCATGAGCTTGTGCGAGTGCTGTGACGACATCATCATCTTAAAGTGGGAGCGGAGGTCGTGGGAGCTTTCGAGGAAGTAGTAGAAGAGGTCCACCAGGGTCCCCTCGAGGTCGCCGCGGTTCTTCTCCGCGAAGCCCTTGAGCTCGGCCGCGCACTCGGCGTAGCCCGCGCGGAGGATTTCGTGGAAGAGGTTTTCCTTGCTCGTAAAGTAGTAGTTCAGCGAGGCCACGTTGACGCCGGCGCGGCCCGCGATCTCGCGGACCGACGAGCCCTCGTAGCCCTGCTCCGCGAAGAGGACCCGTGCCGCCTCGATGATCTTCTGCCTGGTTTCCTGGTCGGTCATCCGTTCGCCTCCACGAGCTTCTCCTCCCGCGCCTCCCGCTCCCGGCGCTCGGCGAGGCGGCCGAAGAACGGGATCCGGTTAACGAACTTCATGAGGTCGTCGATGATCGCGTAGCCGGCCGGGATCCAGACGAGGGTCAGGATCGTCCCGGTGGTGAGGCCCCAGGCCATGGCGAGGGTCATCGGCACGAGCATCGCGTCCGCGCCGCCGATCCCGTAGGCCGTCGGGAAGAGGCCCCCCATCGTCGTGAGCGACGTCGCCATCACCGGCTTGAGCCGGATCGTCGGTGCCTTGATGAGGATCTCCCGGAGGCCCATCTTCCCCTCATCCTTCATCTGGTTGATGAAGTCGATGAGGATGATGCCGTTGTTCACAATGATCCCGGCGAGGCCGACCACGCCGATCATCGCGAGGAAGCTAACAGGCCGGCCGTGGGCCCAGAAGGACACGGAGACGCCGAGGAGCCCGAGCGGGATCGTCGTCATGATGAGGCCCGGTGCCAGGTACGAGCGGAAGATGTAGACCATGATGGCGTAGATTCCGATGAGGGCCAGGACCATCGCGTTCGCGAGCGACGCCATCGACTCGTTCGTGCTCTCCTGCTCGCCGCCGAAGACCATAGTGACGTCCGGGTGCGCCGGGGCGAGGGCCCCGAAGCGCTCGGAGACGAGAGCGTTGGCCGCGACCGAGGTTATGACCGTCGGGTCGACGTTCGCCGTGACGGTCTTGGAGCGCTTGTAGTCGAAGCGCTTCACCTGCGGGGTCCCACGGGTCGTCTCGAACTTCGCAAGGAGCGACAGCGGCACTAGGTTCCCGCGGGCGTCCATGATCTTTACGTTCCCGAGGTCGGCTGTGTCCTTCTTCGAGACGTCGCCGAACTTGACCTTGAGCTCCGTTTCTTTGTTATTAAGGGTGACGTCGGAAACGAAGGTCCCGGTGAGCGCCGTCCGCACCGTGTTCCCGACGGTCGCGGCCGTGAGGCCCAGGCGGTCGAGCTTTTCGTAGTCGAGGAGCACCTTCACTTCGTCAGGCCCGAGGACGTCGTCGACCTTCGCGTCGAAGATCCCCGGCGTCTCCTTCAGGGAGGCCAGGACCTTGCCGATCAGGGCGTCGAGGCTTGCGCCGTCGTTGGAGCGGAACGTAACCGTCACCGGCGCTCCGACCGGAGGCCCGTTGACCTGCTCCTCGAACGTGAGGAGGTCGGCCTCGGGTTCCTTGATGTCCCGGAGCTTCGCCAGGAAGTCGTTGTACGCAACGTTGTTCTTCGCGAAGTCGGTCGCGTACATCTTCACGATGCCGACGTTCTTCCCGAACTGGCCCTTGATGTCGGTTGGCATCGCGAGCGAGGTGCCGGCGATCGAGACCGAGTGCGCGAGGAGCTCGGGGCCCAGTGCGGCCTTGATCTTCTCTTCGAGCCGCTGCGTGACCTCGTAGGTCTTCTCGACCTTCGTCGACGGCGGAAGCTCGACCCGAGCGAGGTAGATCTCGGTCTGCTCAGGCGGGAAGAGCATGAACTTATTAAAGACGCCGATCACGACGAAGGAGAAGACGATGATTCCGGTCACGCCGAGGGCCGTGAGGTAGCGGTGGTTGATCGTCCAGCCCATGAAGCGCTCGAAGCGCGCCGCGACCGTGTCGAACCAGCCGCTCTTCTTGTGCTCCGCTTCGCCGACGTCCAGGCGCTTCGCCATGAGGTGCAGGCGCATTGGGAGGAGAAGGAAGCACTCGAGGAGGCAGAATAGGAGCGCCATCGTGACGACGACGGGGATGGCGTAGATGAACCGGCCCATGATCCCCGTGGTGACGAGCATCGGGAGGAACGCGGCGATCGTCGTGAATGCCGTCGCGGAGATCGGGATCCAGAGCGAGTGGACGGTTTCGACGGCGGCCTCGAGGGACCGCGCTCCGAGCTGCCGGCGGCGGATGTACTCCTCGGAAATCACGATGCTGTTGTCGACGAGCATCCCCATCGCGATGATGAGCGCTAAGATCGTGATCGAGTTCAGCGTAAGGCCGAAGGCCGGCATGAGCCCGAGCGTCGCGAGGAGCGAGACCGGGAGCGAAACGGCGACCATCATCCCGATCCGGCCCGGCATGAAGAAGAGCAGGACGGCGACGACGACGACGAGGCCCGAGAGGGCGTTCGAGGAAAGCGTGTCGAGCTTGGCCCCGACGCGAACGCCCTCGTCGTTGAAGATGAGGAACCGGGCCTGGCCCTTGTGTTTCTGTTCGTAGCGCGCAAGGAGCGGCCGGATGTTGTTGACTAGCTTCAGCGTATCGGCGCCGCTCTTCTTCTGGACCGTCAGGAGCGTCGCCGGCTCTCCCATGTAGCTGGTGAGCGTTCGGGGCTCCTCCTCGCCGTCCCGGACCGTCGCGACGTCTTTGAGATAGATCGCCTGGCCCGTCAGCGTCGAGCGGATCGGCGTCAGCGCGAGCTCCGCGGCCGACCGGATCTTCCCGTCCACCTTCACGAGGCGACGGAGGGGGCCGTCTTCGAGCTCCCCGCCGGGGATGTTGGAATTCCGGGCACCGATCTTCTGTAGGACCTCGTCGACGCCGATGTGGAGGGCGTCGAGCTTCTTCCGGGAGAGGTCGATCTCGAACTCGCGCTTCCGGAACCCCTCCAGAAGCACGGCCTTGACGTTTTTATCGTCTTCGATGTCTTCCTTGAGCGCGTCGGCGATGAGGTCCCGGGCCCGGTTGTCGTTTCCGCCGACCACGGCGATCTCGAGGGCCGCGAACTCCTCGGACTTGATCTCCGTGAACTTCGGCTTTTCCCGGAGGTCGGGCGGGAGGTCCTTGGTGCGGTCGAGTGCCTTCTGGAGGTCCGTCATGACGTCCTTCACGATGACCTTCGGGTTATCCATGTCGACGCGGACGACGATCTTGCTCCGGCCCGCCTGGGAGACGGAGCGGACGTCCTTCAACCCCGAGACCGTGCGGAGCTCGTCCTCGATCCGCTTCGTGATCTTGACCTCGATGTCCTCTGGGGTCCCCCCGAAGTATTCGGTCTCGATAATGGCCGTGGCGAAGTCCACCGACGGGTACGACTCGGCGTTCATCTTCTTGATCCCAAGGAGACCGAAGATCAAGAGGAAGATCGTCACGACGAGCGTGAGCTTGGGGTTGGCGATAAAAAAGTGTGCGAGGTTTTTCATGGCTTAGTTCCGGTTGAAGCTACACGGCGTCTCGGTGAAGATGACGAGGTAGTCGAAGAGGGTGTTGAGGATCGCGAGCTGGCTCTCGATCGTCGTGAGTTCCGAGGAGAGGAGCGCGTCCTGATCGAGGACGAGCTGGTCGACGGTCGCCCGGGCCTGCTGGTACTTCCTCCGCACCAGGAGGAGGCGCTTGGCGAGCTGCTCGGAGCTAGTCCGTTGCGACTTGATCACCTCCGAGAGGAGCGCGATCGACTTCGTGAGCTGCTGGTGCGTGGTGACGACCTGGGTGTCGGTGCCCGCGATCTGCGCCTGGAGCCGCTTGTCGTCGTAGAGCTCCTTCACCTGTCCCGTGCTCTCCTTGGCCCCGCCGAGGGGAAGCGTAAAGTTTATCCCGACTTCGTAGCCGGTCCGGTTCTGCTCGGTTTGGTCGTCGATCGAACTGCCGTAGCTCCCGCGCACAAGCCCGGCCCGGACCGCGTCGGAGCCGACGCCGGTCGACTTCACCGTGCCGAAGAGCTTGACGTCCGCGTCGGCGTAGCGGGCGTTGATGACCCCGTTGTTCGCGCGGATCTGCCGGAGGAGGGCGACGGCCTCGTCGTAGCGGGTGTGTCCGTACGGGACGCTCGGCTCTCCGCCGATCGCCCCGGCGCAGGCCAGGACTTCGGTGAGCGTCTTCTGGAGGTCGTAGCCGGCGAGCTCGATCTCTTTTCCGGCGAGCTCCGGGAGGAGGTTTCGGAGCTGCTTCAGGAGCGCCTCGCGCTGGTAATCGAGGTAGAGGTGCGTCCCCTTCCGGGAGGCGAGCTGCGCCTCGTAGCGCGCGACCTCGTCGGGCTCGGCGACGGAGTTCCGGAGCCGAAGCTTCGCCTCGTCGAGCTGCTGCTGCGCGGTCTTCAGGAGACCCTGGGAGATCAGCGTCGACTCGCGGTTGGCCACGAGAGACCAGTAGAGCCGTCGGAGCGAGATGCGGAAGGTCTTCGACTGGATCTCCTTCTCGATCTCCGCGCGCTGCTTTTCATACTGGGCCGACTCGAGCTCGCGCCTCGAGAGTTTCCCGAAGAGGTTCTTCCAAAGGTCGAGCTGCGCGGTGAACGCGAGCGTCGTTGTGGTCACGTTATTGAGCCGCCCGATGAACGGCCCCTGCGCCGAGCGCTGGTCGGTGATGACGTAGGCGCTGGTCTCGAGGCCCTGGGCGAAGTTCTTCCGGACGCCGAGCTGGGCCTGCTTAACCGGGCTAAAGATCGGCTGGAACTGGATGATGGCGCGCTCGTTGGTCTCGGAGTAGAGTGTGCGTCCGAAGAGCTCCGGGGCGAACTTCAGAGTCGTCTCCCCTTCCTTAACAGACGCGCTCAGGAACGCTGCTTCGATCTGATCGAGCTGGGGCGAGCCCCGGGATGCTAGCGCGGCGAGGGATTCTTCAGAAACCTGAACGGTCTCTGCCGAAAAGACACTTAAAATATTGATAGTTAAAAGAAAAATCAAGAGGCGGGAGACAAAAGTCATGCTGTACACTCGTTTTAAACAGTTGTTTCGCTAATCTTAAACGAGTGTTTGAATAATGGGAAGCACCCCCTCCCACATAATTTCTATGAAAAACTTAGACAGAGCTGGAAAGGTTACATGAGGCCCCCGTTGCCGTCCGGAGACGCTAGCACAGACGCATGAAACTCTTTATCCTCTCCGCCCTCGCCCTGGTCACCGCCGCT
>JBILTI010000325.1:0-3430 GCA_044371595.1 Bacteriovoracaceae bacterium | reverse complement strand
CAGAAGCTCGGTCTCGGCCTTCAGGAAGCCGGAGACGGGCCCCAGGACGAAGACCGCGGTGGCGTCGCCGGGGACGCGGACGACCTTCGTCAGGTCGAGCTCACGGACCTCGTAGTTCTGCGCGCGGAGCCGCTCGCAGAGGACGGAGATCCCCTCCGGCGAGGCCTCGGCGCAGGAGAGCTCCTGGTGGCCCGTGACGAAGTAGAGGACGACCTTTTCGGAGCGGAGGATCTTCAGGAGCGCGTTCGTGACCGAGAGCTCGTCGACGATCGGAAACGACGACTCCTTCCCCTGGTAGTTGAGGATGACGGTCCCGTTCTGGGTGATCCCCTTCGCCTTCACGAGGTCGGGCCGGACGTCGGTATCGACGGCCTCGAGGGTGATCTTCCGGTTCGCGGCTTCGAAGAGCTTAAGGAGGTTCAGCATCGGCCCCCACTCCTCGCGCTTGGCGAAGACGGTCATCTTGAGCGGCGCCGCGACCAGCTCGAGGACCTTCCGCGACTGCTCCGTGAGGCTGTTGCGCTTCTCCTTCGTGAGGTCGAACTCGCGGAAGTTCTTGTTCCCGAGGTAGTTCACAAGGCCCGAGATCGAGAGGACCAGGAGGACGTTGACGCCGTGGAAGAGGAGCTTTTCGAAGTAGCGGCTCCCGAGGAAGACCTTGATCTCCTCGAACCGGAAGACGAGGAGGAGGAAGCCGAGGGCCGCGGCGAAGATCGTGAGGCCCGTGTTGAGCGTCGTGAACTCCGGCGCCGTGATCCAGAGGGCCACCGCGGTCAGAAAGATGAGGACGTCGATGATGACCCACAGGGGGTAGAGCCAGTTTCTCATTACCAGTGCCTCCGGCCGAGGCTCTTCACCGTTAGGAAGCCCAGGAGCATCATAAAGGTTCCGTAGTAGATCAGGTCCTGCGTACCGACGAGGCCCCGGAGGACGCGCTCGAAGTGGGACGTGATGCCGACGTAGGTGAAGACCTCCGCGACGGCGTAGTTCGAGTTAAGGTGCCCGCCCCAGGTGACCATCCAGAGGAACATGATCCCGAGGATCGATAGGAGCGCCGCGATGATCTGGTTGCCGGAGATCGACGAGCAGAAGAGGCCTAGGGCGATGTAGCAGCCGGCGTTTAGGAGCACCGCCAGGTACGCGGTCCCGAGGAGCGAAAAGTCCCGGACCCCGACGCCCCAGATGACGAGCGGGAAGACGCCGGTCATCACGAGCATCGCGAGGACGAGGGCGAGGGCCGCGAGGAACTTCGCTGCGACGACCTGCGCGTCGCTCACCGGGGCGAGCCAGTAGAGGTCCAGCGTCTCCTGCCGCTTTTCCTCGGAGAAGAGCTTCATCGTGATGAGCGGGACGAAGACAAGGAAGAGGAAGTTCACGTTGGCGAAGAGCCGGAGCACGACCTCTTCGACGAACGAGACCTCCTGTGCCATGTTCGGCGGGATCGCCTGGATCCCGTCGGTGTAGGTCACGAGGAGGTTGAAGAACATGACGCCCGTGATGAGGGAGAAGAGTCCAATCAGCACGTAGGCCAGCGGCGACGAGAAGTAGGTGTCGAGTTCTTTCTTTAAGATGGTCCAGATCATGACTTCGTCTCCGTGACGTGCAGGAAGATATCCTCGAGCTCGGGGGACTCAACGTGGATCGTGAGGAGGTGGAGGCCCCGGTCGAAGATCAGGCGGCCGAGCTCGGCACGGCAATCCCGGTCGTCCTCGAAGACGACGTCGTACCGTCGCTCGTGGCCCACGACGTGCTCGTGCGTGACCTCGTATTTTCCGAGGGCCGAGAGGTCCGGGAGGGTCTCGTTCTCCCTGATCCCCACCTTGAGGACGAGCCCCTGCCGGAAGCGCCGGTGGATCTCGTGGAGGTCGCCAGAGGCGCGGATCCGGCCCCGGTGGATGATCGTGATCTGGTCGCAGAGCTGCTCTACCTCAGGGAGCACGTGAGAGGAGAAGAGGATTGTCTTCTCTGCCGCGAGCTTTTTGATGAACTCACGCAGCTCGACGACGGTCTGGGGATCGAGGCCGTTCGTCGGCTCGTCGAGGATCAGGAACGGCGGATCGAACACCAGCGCCTGCGCGAGGCCCACGCGCTGGCGGTAGCCCTTCGAGAGGTTACCGATCTGCCGGTGCCGGACCTCGGTCAGCGCCAGCGCCTCGAGGACACGGTCGACCGCGGCCTGGGGCTTCGGCACCCGGTGGAGGTTCGCGACGTAGCGCAGGTACCCCTCGACGCGCATCTCCGGATAGAGCGGCGGATTCTCCGGGAGGAGTCCGAGGAGATTCTTGTGGTGGAGCTTCTCCGGGGTGAGCGGATCTCCGAGGAGCGTGATCGATCCGGTCGTCGGCACCAGGAGCCCGGCGATCATCCGCATCGTCGTCGACTTCCCCGCCCCGTTGGGGCCCAGGAAGCCGTGGATCGAGCCCTTCGTCACGGTGAACGAGACGTCGGAGACGGCCGTCCGCCCCGGGAACTCTTTAGTAACCCGATCAACTACTAGTATTTTATCCATATTCACCATACAATCAATAGATCGCTCTCTAGTTAATAGACACAAGCTCCGAAACGGTCTTCATAAACTATGACTATTTTAGATACGTTTAAGTCGAGAATACAAGTAGCAGAGCGGATCCTGATCACGACCCACGAGATCCCCGACGCCGACGGCATCGGATCGGAGATTGCACTCTGCCTCGCCCTCCGCGAGTACGGCAAGGCCGCCTACTGTGTTAACGAGGAGCCCCTCCTCGACCGCTACCACTACCTCGACACGGAGAAGGCCGTCTTCGGCCTCCGGGGCTTCGAGGCGGAGCATCCGGGCTGGGTGCCCGACCTCGTCATCGTCGTCGACACGAACACCAAGCTCCGGATCGGCGCGAACCTCCTCGCCGCGCTGAACCCGGCGACCCCGACCCTCTACATCGACCATCACCCGTGCCGGGGCCGCGACCTCTCGGACCACTGTATCGACGTGACCGCGGCGGCGACGGGGCAGATCGTCGGCGAAATGATCGCGCACCTCGGCGTTCCGTTAACGAAGAAGATCGCCCTGCCGATCTACACCGCAATCATCATCGACACGAGCTCGTTCCGCTACCCGACGGTCTCGGCTTCGACCCACCGGCTCGTCGCAAAGCTCATGGACACTGGGATCAACCCCCCCGAGGCCTACAATGGGATCTACGGCACGAAGCGCGTCCACCACATGCACCTCCTCGCGAGCATCCTGAACACCGCGGCCACGAACCGCGACGAGACGATCGCCTGGATGCTGATGAAGAAGGATGACATCGACCGCTTCGCCGGCGACGTCGAGGACACGCACGCCTTCATCAACAACCTCCTCGTCCTGAACAACATCAAGGTCGCCTGCATGTTCCGCGACGACGGCGACCAGATCAAAATGAGCCTGCGCTCCTCCGGCGAGTACGAC
>JBILTI010000384.1:0-3016 GCA_044371595.1 Bacteriovoracaceae bacterium | reverse complement strand
GCCCTCGGCGGCGGGGGCCATTCGCACTCCGCGGCGACGGTCCTCGCGCGCGCCCCCGGCGAACCCACCGAAGCCGTCATCTCCCGCGCCGTAGCCAAGGTCGAGGCCGTGCTCCGGACCCTCGAAGCCACTGAGAAGTGAGCCGCTAGAAGAGCTTTCGCTTGTACAGGTACAGGAGGCCCACGACGAGGAAGGCCAGGACCTTCGCGGCCTGCTTCAGCCGCGGATGCGGCTCCCCCGCGGGCCGGTGCGGTTCGGCGGCGTACCGGGCGAGCTCTTCCTCGGTGAACGGCGAGGGAAACGGCGGAAAGATCCGGAAGCGCTCGAGCACGGCGAGGTCCGCGGCGGCGAGGCCCCGGAAGGCGTCGTCGTCGATCTCGACCTGGTAGAGGTCGAATGTGTGCCGCTGGGGCGCGGCCGCGCCAGGCGCCGACGACGAGATCGGCGCCGCGGCGTACGCGAGGCCGAGCTTATCGAGGAGCGCCGTCAGCTTCTTCAGTTCGTGTTCTTCGAATCCGGTGTAAATCATTCGTCCTCTCCTCCCCCCAGACGGGGCCCCTCAGTAAGCGCTCCGGCCCTTCTCGGCGGCCCCGCTCGGCTAGAATCGTTCCATGAACCCCATCCCGGCGGTGCTCGCGATGGCCTCCCTCTTCGGTAAATCTCCGGCGGCGGAACTCCGGTACCGGAAAACGCTTCGGGTAGTAACAGCGTACATCAAATCCGTGTTTCGGGAAACCGGCGCGGTGGTCGAAACGCACACTTTTCGGATCGTGCGGAGGACCGCGGACGAGAAGATGATGCTCGCCCTCGACATGATTGACTACTAATCGGAGAACTACGCGGCTAGGGACTCCTGACGTCGAGGAACTTCACCATGCGGGACTTGAAGAGCCGCTCGTTCCACTTAAGCCCCGCGCGGCGGAGGACCTTCCGGTCGGCCGCGAGGAACGATCCCTCGACCGCGGCGTGGAGCTCGGCGATCGCCTCCGCCGTGAGGTCCTTCAGGAAGTGCGTCCCCTGGGTCAGGAACTCCCGGTTGACCGGAACGTCCCGGACCACGACCGGGCGGCCCGTCGCCAGGGCGCCGAATGCCCGGGCCGGGAAGAAGGACGTCGAAAGGTCCCAGACCGCCTTCGCCTGGTGCGAATAGAGCGCGTTCGTCGCTTCGCAGTGGTCTCCGCCGAACTCGAGCTTGGGGAACTCGGCCCTGACCGCGGCGAGGTGGGCGTCGGGCCCCAGGACCCGCACCGTTTCGCTCTTCGCGAGGAGGACGCCGGCGATGGTCCGGAAGTCCGCGACGGAAAGGCCGTGGGTGTAGACCAGGTGGTGCGTGAAGTTGAAGTTATGGTCTTCGTCCTGGACGAACGGGTACTCCTCCGTCCGGTAGGTCGGCGCGATCACATCCGCGTTCGGAAGCTCGAGCCGGGCCCGGAGCGCCTCGGAGCTGACGGCGATCTTAGGGAACTTCGCGAGCGCACGCTCGCGCCAGTCGTTGACGTAGGGACCGAAGAAGCGCTGGAATCCGAGCTCCGTCTGATCGACGAGGTCCCAGTCGACGACGTAGAGAAGCCGCTCGACGTGCGCCGGGAGCGGCAGCCCGTGGACGAAGCCGCGCGAGAGGACGATGACCTTCTCGATCGATGGATGGAGCGGGATCCCCTTCACGGCCGACGGCAGGATCCAGAAGTTCTTGCAGAAGACCTCGGGTCCGGTCGCCCAGTGCGTGAGGAACGAGGACACGATGGGCCTCGTTTCGATGCTCCCGAGGATCGCCCCCTGCCGGTGCGCGATGGTGTAGAGTTCGGAGTTCGGAAAGAGATTCAGCACCAGCTCGAGGAGGAAGGTGGCGTCGTCGCGGAGGAGGAGGCTGTCGATGGCGATGGCGGTTTTCATGTTAGTACTTCTTGATCTGGATGACGAAGGAACCGAAGATCAGGATCGCGCCGCCGACGAGCTGGAGCTGCGAGAGCTCCTTTCCGAGGAAGATCCAGTTGACGACGATCGCGAAGAACGGGAAGAACATCTCGGCCACGGCGGTGGTCTTCGCCGACAGGCGCCGGAGGCCCTGGTAGTAGAGCCACATCGCGAGGGCCCCGGAGATGATCACCATGATCAGGATCCGGAGGTAGTCCTCGCCGCGGGGAAGGATGAGCCCCCGGTCGAAGCGGACGAAGGGCACGAGCGCCAGAAGGCCCGTGAGGAAGCGGCCCCCCATGATCGACCGGGTCTCGAAGCCCACCAGCGAGAGGCGCTTCCCGAAGACCGTCGTCGCTCCCCAGCCGAGGATGGAGACGCCGACGAGGCCGTAGCCCCGGAGGGCGACGTCAGAGGTCACGGCGCCGAAGTCCGCGACGAGGAGCGCGTAGAAGCGCTCGATGTCCGGGGAGCTCACGAGAAGGCCGCCGACGAGGCAGACGCCGGCCCAGGCCACGAACTGCCGCTGGAGCTCCTCCTTGAGGACGACGGCCGCGAGGCCGATGGCGACGACCGGCTGGAGCTTCTGGAGGAGGATCACGAGGGACGGGTTAAGGTACTGGAAGGATTCGGTGAACGCGACGGTGGCAATGGCCGAGCCGAGGCCCCCGATGACGAGGAAGCTGAAGACGTCCGCGAGCCGGAGGTCGCCGAGCCGCTTCAGGTTCGGCAGAAGTCCGGTCGCGAAGATCGCGGCCAGGATGCAGTGTTCGTAGAAGACGATCGTGACCGGGTTGATCCCCTGCTCGACGAGAGGATAGCGGATGAGCGTATCCATACCCCAGAGCAGACAAGCGAAAATGACGTAGAAGGTTCCGACCATGCGGCTATCTTAGCGAAGATTGGAAGCTTTGGAAAACTTCTTGTGCCCGCCGGGCCACAAGTTCTTTCTTTAGCTTCTTCCCGCCCGCCCGCTTCTGCTCGCGAGTGAACGGTACCGCCGGGAGGAGGCCGAAGTTGATGTTCGACGGGCAGGGCTTCTCGATGGTCATGATGTAGTTCACCAGCGCCCCGATCGCCGTCTCGACCGGGAACCGCAGCG
>JBILTI010000085.1:0-6953 GCA_044371595.1 Bacteriovoracaceae bacterium | reverse complement strand
CGATCCCGCGGCCTGAGAGAACGGAGGTGCCGTCGACGGTGCTGAAGAACGGATCGAAGACGTGGTAGATGATCTGGCGGTCGTTCTTCGCGAGGACCTCTTCGAGATAGTTCAGCGCGCGGAGGCGGGCCCGGATCACGGCCGGATCGACGCCGGCGCCGTCGTCCTGGAAGCTGAACTCCAGAAACGAGGCGTCGTCGGACTTGACGAGGCCGAAGGTGATGCGGAGTGCACCGGCCGGGTCCTTCCCCACCCGCGTCCGCTCCGCGGGAGCTTCGAAAGCTTGAACGACGGCGTTCCGGAAGAGGTGCTTGCAGGCGTCGAAGAACTCCTGGAAGTGGTTGAAATTGACAAGGAACGCCCCATTGGTGATCGTCATGGGACCGAGCTCCTTCCCGAGGTCCGCCGCGAGCGACCGGGCCAGCGCTTCGCGCGGCCGGAGATAATCGGCGACCTCGCGCTGGAGGAACTCGCCGGCGAAGCTCACGGCCTCCTCCGGATTCCGGGCCGTGAGGAAGCTCCAGAAATTCCGGATCTTATCTTCCTGGATCTCCACGACCCGGTTCAGCGTCTCGCCGAGGATCTCCTTCAGGGCCGCGAGGCTCCGGCGGAGGGTCCCCGTGAGCTCGTCGATCCGCGCCAGCACGGCGGGGCGGTCGAGTTCGCCCGCGAGGAGCGCGGCCTCAAGGCGGTGAGCTCGGCGAAGAGCTCGCGGATCGAATAGAAGGGGGCCGCGCTCTTCATCGAATCGAGGATCCGGAGGAGCTCCTCGCGGCGGAAGTCCCCGCTGCCGGACACCGCTTCGCGCTCCCGCCGGAGGGCCTCTTCGAAGGTTCCGGCGAAGCGGATGAAGCTCGCCTCGTCGCGGAGGACCTTCGACATCAGGTTCAGGAGGTTCTGCTGCGCCTCGACCTCTTTCAGGGCGCGGAACTCGCGGGTCTTGTCGGTCACGACAAGCACCACGTGCTGGACCTTTCCGCCCCGGTTCCCGCTGGGGGTAGAAGTCAAGCGTCAGGTGCCGGAAGTCGCCGGAGGTGTGGTGGGCGTCGAAGGCGATGACGAGGGCCCGTAAAGGACGATGTTCTCGAACGGGATCGCCTCCGCGAAGAGGCTCGCGATCCACTCCTGGAGCCGCTCGGGATCGGCGGGCCTGATGAGGTCCGCGAGGTGGCGGCCCCCGGGCGCTCCTCCTAGGGGCCGGGCCGGCGGCCGGCGAATGGAGGTCGAGGCAGACGCCGCACCGGTCGAAAATCACGAGGTCGAACCCGAGGCCCCGGACCATCCCCGTGAGCTGCTGGTTCTCGAGCTTAATGACGTCGGTCTGGGCGCGGACCTGCTAAATTTAGTCGATGGTCCGGAGGCACTCGTTAGTCTTGGCCTGGTATTCGGCGACCTTCGCGAGCATCCGGTTGAAGGCGCCCGCGAGGAGCTGCAGCTCGGTGGTCGCCTGAGCGGGAACGCGCTCGTCGAACTTGCCGTCAGCGATCTGCTGGAGGGCCCCGGCGACGTGACGCTCTAACTCCCCGAGGGACGCCTCCTCGTTTCCCTGCAGGAGCGGAGCGCGCCGAAGTCGCTGCGCGCCGGCGTGCTCCTGATCCGGGCGGCGGTTCCGCAGAAGGCGCTGGCGAAGGTCGGAATCCGGAGCGGCACCGTTACCGTCCAGGTCCTCAAGGGGGAACTCAACGTCGCGCCGAAGAAGTTTACATACAAGCTCAAGTCCGGGGAGCGGATCAAGGTCAGCGACCCGCAGCGCAGACCCGCGGTGGAGGGCGTAGATCCGACGGCAGCGACCATATTCCGGGAGATCGGCGAACGCGCCCAACAGGAGCTCGCGGACCGGCTCCGCTAGGAAACCGGCGCGGTCCTATTTTTTCATCAGCAGGTACTGCTTCTGGAGCTTTGCCGAGACGTCCTTATCCATGAAGTTGAAGATCTTCGACGCCCTCTTCGCGTCGATCAGCTGGAGGATCTTCACGGCGATCTCCGGGTCCTGGACCGAGAGCACTTCGGACGCCTTCTGCGGCTTCATGTTCGAGACCATCTCGACAAGCTGGCCGATCCGCGCCTTCGACTCGTCTTCGTTCCGCTCGACGCAGCCGAGGAAATCCTTCTGCTTCTCGGAGAGCTCGGCGTAGCGCTTGGCGATCTCGCCCTCGGAGACCCGGAGCGAGTCCTGCTGCTTCAGGAGGTCGAGCTCCCGGAGCTTCAACTTCTCTTCCTTTTCGAGTATTTCCTTCGTGAGCTCGGCGACGGACTTGTTCTTGACATCGTCGACCTTCTTCCGCACTTCCTCGCTCACCTTCTTAACGAAGTCTTCCTCGGTGTAGGTCCGGGGGGCGGCGCCTGCGCCGGCCGAGGCGAGGGCCAGGAGGATCGGTACGAGCGTTTTCATATCAAGCCTTTTTATCTTTAAACTGTAACCAGTTCTGAGTCTGTTCTTCGACCTTCTGGTCGATTTCCTTGTTGAGCGCGCGCTTGTAGGCGTCGAAGTCCTTCTCGCGGAGGTTCTCCATCACCTTGAGGTCTCCCCGGAGCACGGCCAGCTCCTGCTTCTTCGCCGCGATCCGCTCCTCCTGCTTCCCGCGCTCCGCCTCGAGGAGCCGGATGTTCTGCTCCTTCGCCGAGACGAGCATCGGGAACGCCTGGAGCTGCCGTCCCGTGAGTCCGGTCTCGAGGCCTCCGTCCTGGATCCGGTGGTAGTTCCCGATCGCGTCGCGGTCGTGGCGGAGCTGGTCCTCGATCCGCGAGAGCTGCGTGATCAGCTGGCCCAGCTCCATCCGGCAGTTTTCCTCTTTAAGCTTCTTCAGTTTAAGCACCGGCTCGAGCCGGAAGGAGTATTTCTTCATGGCTATCTAAAGTTCGGGTCAATGGCCGACTCCGCCTTCCGCGCGACCTCGAGCATCCGGTCGAAGAGTTCGTCAATCCTGTAGGATTCCTCGACCTGCTGGCGCAGGAGGTTCACGAGGTCGTCGTAGATCACTATCGCCTTGTCGACCTTCGGGTTTGATCCCCGGGCGTAGGCGCCGACGGTGATCAGGTCCTCGGACTCCTTGTACGCGGCGAGGAGGTCCCGGAGGTGGGAGGCGACGATCTTGTGCTCCTTCGAGGCGACCTTCGGCATCACCCGCGAGATCGACGCGAGGACGTCGATGGCCGG
This sequence comes from Bacteriovoracaceae bacterium, assembly GCA_044371595.1. Lineage (GTDB taxonomy): Bacteria > Bdellovibrionota > Bacteriovoracia > Bacteriovoracales > Bacteriovoracaceae > Peredibacter. The sequence continues at coordinate 3,796 of JBILTI010000085.1, read as the reverse complement.
GTAGTGGTTCCGTGCCGCTAGCTGCCGCGAGAGGACGATGTGACCGTCGGAGATCCCCCGGACGGCGTCGGCGATCGGCTCGTCCATGTCGCCGCCTTCGACGAGAACCGTGTAGATCCCGGTGATCGAGCCGGCGCCCTTCTTCGTCCCGGCGCGCTCCATAAGCTTCGGGAGCTTGGCGAAGACCGAGGGGGTATAGCCCTTCTGACCCGGCGGCTCGCCGGTCGAGAGCGCGATCTCCCGGTTCGCCATGGCGAAGCGGGTGATCGAATCCATCATGAGGAGGATGTCTTCGCCGCGGTCGCGGAAGAACTCGGCGATCGTCGTGGCCGTGTACGCGGCCTTCATGCGGATGAGCGCCGACGTGTCCGAGGTCGCCACAACGACGATCGAGCGCCGAAGGCCCTCCTCGCCGAGGTCGGACTGGATGAACTCGAGGACCTCGCGGCCCCGCTCGCCGATGAGGGCGATGACGTTGATGTCGGCGTTGGTGTTCCGAGCGACCATGCCCATGAGGACGGACTTTCCGACGCCGGAGCCGGCCATGATCGCGAGCCGCTGGCCTTTGCCGGCCGTGAGGAAGCAATTGATCGAGTTGATCCCCGTGTCGAGAGGCTCGCGGATCGGAGGCCGGTCAAGGGGGTTCAGCGGCGTTCCGAAGATCGAGCGCCGCTCGAAGGGGCCGCCGATCGGGCCCTTGCCGTCGAGCGGGTTCCCCTGGAAGTCGATCACGCGTCCGAGCATGCCGGCGGAGACGTTGATCTCCGTGACGATGTCCCGGAGGTGGATCTTCGTCTCCGAGTTGATGCCAGAGATCTCGTTGTAGGGCATGACCATGCAATTCTGGCCCTGAAGGGCGACGACCTCGCCGAGCGAGTGTTCGCCGTTCTCCGCCACGAACTCGACGTTCGACCCGAGGACCGCCCGGGGGACGCTCGCCTCGTAAACCATGCCCCGCGACGCCAGAATCTTCCCGACCTTCTCGTAGGGAATCCGGTTCTCGATGTGACGGAGGATTCGCGGGAGGCCCGTCGTCGTCATCGCGACTCCGCGCCGAGGATCTGGTCAAAGATCTTGTCGATGTTCTTGAAGACGCCCTCGAGTGAGCCGTCGATGAGGCCGTTCTCTGCCTCGAGGATGATCCCCGGGTGCGCGAGCTCGGGGACGATCTCCAGCCGGACGTTTGTGAGCTGGCCGAGCCGGCCCTCGACCGCCGCGATGACCTCGGGCATCCGCGAGAAGTTTGCCCGGCCCACCTTGACGATGAGGTTCTTCCGCGCGTTCAGCTCGAGGATCAGCTTCTCGAGGAGCGCCTCGAGGTAGACCTTCTCGTCGATCTCCCGGAGGACGATCCACTTCGTGAAACGCTTCACGAACTCGTGGATCTCCGCATGATTGGCGTTGACGATCGCCGCGGACTGAGTCCGAATGGCGTCGACGGCCCCGGCGAACTCCTCGACATGCCGGTCAAGTTGCCCCCGGAACTCCGCTTCCGCCGCTTCGCGCGCCTCGGTCCGGCCCTTTTCGAGGCCCTCCCGATACGCGTCCTCGTAGGCGGAGTCGAAGCGCCTCTGGACCTCTTTCTGAATGCGCTGCTCGAAGTCGTTTTGCTCCTGTCGGGAGAGGCCCCGAGAGTCGCTCACTACGGCGTCGACGGTGAAGTTATTCTTCTTGGCGAAATTCCGCTCAGCGCGGATGTCGTCTTCGGAGATGCCGTTCGACTCCGCCGCATCGCCGACGAGCGCCTGGAACTCGAAAGGCTTAAAGGCATTCGACGACACGACGTGCGTCGCCTCGAGGTCAGAGAACTCGAAAGACTTGACTTGCTGATTTCGAAATTTTTCCATAGACCGTTACACTCCTTAGACGAACGCGTCGCCCTCGCCGCCGCGACTGATGAGGGCCTTGCCCTTCGACTCAAGGTCCTTGAGTTGTTGAACGATCTCCTGCTGCGCCTTCTCGACGTCGGAGATTTTTGTCGGCCCCATGGCCTGGAGGTCCTCCTTGAGAAGCGTCGCCGCGCGATTGGACATGTTCTTAAAGAGCTTAGTCTTGACGTCGTCCGGCGCGGTCTTGAGCGCGATAACGAGCTTCTGGTTATCCACGATCTTGAGGAGCTCCTGAATACCGCGGTCGTCGACGTAGATGACGTCTTCGAAAACGAACATGAGCTTGCGGATCTCTTCCGCGAGCTCCGGATCCTTCTCTTCGACCCGGGCCATGATATTCTTCTCCGAGTTCTTGTCCATGAGGTTGAGCATGTCCGCGATAGGTTCGACTCCACCGAGCTGCTGCGTATCGATCGAACCGAGAGTCGAGAGCTCGGTTTTAAGGACGTCGTCTAGCTGCGCGATCAGCTCCGGCGAGACGAAGTCCAGGTTCGCAACGCGGAGGACGACCTCGGCTTGGAGGCCCTCTGGGAGCTTCTGGAGGACGTCGACCTTCTTCTCCACCGGCAGGTGCGCGCAGATGAGCGCGATCGTCTGTGGGTGTTCATTGATGAGGAAGTTCGCGAGCGTCCGGGTATCGACAAGCTCGAGGGATTCTAGTGTATTCGAGTTGCTGATGTCGACGATCTGGCCTAGGAGCTGTTTTGCGCGGTCCTCGCCGAGGGTCCCAAGGATGAAGTCCCTGCCCTTGTTTTCGGAGAAGAGGAGGTCCGAGTCCTCGTTTATCGCTGAGTAGAATTCCTCGAGCACGCGCTTCACCATCCAGATCGGCGACTTCGAGATCGACGACATGGTGTTGATCATACGCTTCACGTCGTTGTCCTTCAAATGCTTGAAAATGAGCTTCGTGGTCGTCGGCCCGAGTGCCGAGAGGAGGATTGCTGCCTTTTCCTGCCCGGAGAGGAGCGCGTATTGGACGTCAGGTTCGAGTTGTTTGTTGTCTTCGGCCATTGGCCCGCCTCCTTAGGCGATCTCTTTGTTCGTGTCAACAGAGTGAATCATATCCTGTACCACCTGCGAAGCCTTCGCAGGGTTCTGTTCGACGAGGGAGATGATCTTCTCTCGGAGCATGTTCCCCTCGATCTTCTCGGGGTTCAGCTTGTCTTCGATTGAAGGCAGTACGTCCTCGAGGCCTGGGAGCTTCTGGTTCCCCTGGATCTTCTCGAGCTCCTCGATCGTCTTCGGGAGAAAGTCCTCGATCGACTCGACGGAGTTCTCCGTGAGCCACTGGATGAAGGGGCGCACGACTATGAAAAAGAAAAGCGAGATGATCGCGCCGATCATGAGGTACTTCGTAATGTTCTTCATGAGCTCGCGGTTTTCCCGGGCACGCATGATCGCGTCCATCTCAGCGAGGTCTTCCTTCGCGAATTCCATGTTTTTGATCACGAGCTTATCCCCGCGGGTCTGATTGATCCCGAGGGCGCTCCCGACGATCTGGGAAAAGTTGTTGAGTTCTTCCTGGCTCCAGGCCTGGTACTTTGTCACCGGAATCCCATCGTCGTTGAGCACCGGCGTACCGTCCTTCGCGAGGACCGGGACCTTCTTACCGTCGACCATTACAGCGACGGACATGCTCGAGACCTCAGCAGTTGGCTTCTTCGACTTCGTCACCACCGTCGGGACGGCCATGTTCTTCGTGACGAGGGACTTGTCGACGTCGTTCCGGGTCTCCGGGATCCCCGGCTGCGGCGCTTCGCCGGGCAGGTTCGAGCGTGCGCCGGGGATTCCTTGAGGCGAGGGACGAACGCCGACCATTTTCTGCTCGTTTCTGACCTCCGAGATAACCGCGGCGTTTTCGCCGTCGTACGTCGTCTGTGTCTCGACCTTCTCCGTAAAATCCATCT
>JBILTI010000084.1:0-6956 GCA_044371595.1 Bacteriovoracaceae bacterium | reverse complement strand
CCCCGGGTCCTCGCCGCGTTCGTGAAGCTCCCGCCGTCCCGGCTCGAGGACCTCGAGAAGCTCGAGCAGCTCCGGGCGCTGGAGAACCGGATGACGATCGGGGCGATCCTCACCAATCAGCGACTCATCGGCGTCGACGTTCCAGACGATATTAAAAAAGTAGAAGGGGCACTCCCGTGAACAAGCACAACAAGAAGTACATTTTCATCACCGGCGGCGTCACGAGCTCGCTCGGCAAGGGCCTCGCGGCGGCCAGCATCGGCTGCCTCCTCGAGCGCCGCGGGATCAAGATCAACATGCTGAAGATGGATCCGTACATCAACGTCGACCCGGGGACGATGAGTCCGACCCAGCACGGCGAGGTCTTCGTGACCGACGACGGCGCCGAGACGGACCTCGACCTGGGCCACTACGAGCGCTTCACGAGTCTGAAGCTCACGAAGGAAAACAACTTCACCACCGGGAAGGTCTACCTCCAGGTAATCGAAAACGAGCGCGAGGGGAAGTATCTCGGGAAGACCGTTCAGGTCGTCCCCCACATCACCGACGAGATCAAGCGCCGGATCCACGTCGCGGCCCGCGACTGCGACCTCCTGATCGGCGAGATCGGCGGCACCGTCGGCGACATCGAGTCGCTCCCGTTCATGGAGTCGATCCGCCAGTTCGCGCTCGACGTCGGGAAGGAGAACGTCCTCTTCCTCCACCTCGTCCTCGTGCCGTACATCGAGGCCGCCGGCGAGCTCAAGTCGAAGCCCGCGCAGCACTCGGTGAAGGAGATGCGCTCGATCGGCCTCTTCCCGGACGTCGTCCTCTGCCGGGCGGACCGGGAGATCGACCAGGCGATCCTCGATAAGATCTCGCTCTTCTGCAACGTCCCGAAGCAGAACGTCTTCCAGTCGATCGACCTCGACCTTATCTACAAGGTCCCGAAGGCCTTCCACGACCAGGGCCTCGACCGCCGGATCACCGAGCTCCTCGGGATGTGGACGGCGGAGCCGAAGATGGACGAGATCAACCGGGTCATCTTCAACGCCGAGAACCCGCTGAAGGAAGTGAACATCGGCATCGTCGGAAAGTACACCGAGCTCATCGAATCCTATAAGTCCCTCGACGAGGCCCTCCGGCACGCGGCTATCGCGAACCAGGTGAAGCTCAATCGGATCTACATCGACGCCGAGGACCTCGAGAAGGGCGTCAAGGCCGACCTCCTCGAGAAGGTGGACGGGATCCTCGTCCCCGGCGGCTTCGGCTCCCGCGGCACCGAGGGGAAGATCAAGGCGATCCAGTTCGCCCGCGAGAAGAAGAAGCCCTTCTTCGGCATCTGCCTGGGCCTCCAGCTCTCGGTGATCGAGTTCGCCCGGAACGTCGTCGGGATCAAGGACGCGACCTCGATGGAGTTCACGGAGAAGGGCACCTTCGTCGTGCACTACATGACGGGCCAGCGGGAGGCGCAGAAGGGCGGCAGCATGCGGCTCGGCGCCTACGAGTGCGTCTTCGCCCCCGGCTCCCTCGGCGAGAAGATCTACGGGACGACGACGATCACGGAGCGCCACCGGCATCGGCTCGAGGTGAACAACGACTTCGTGAAGCCGCTGACGGACCGGGGCCTCGTCGTCTCCGGGAAGAACCCGGCGCTCAACCTCGTCGAGGTGATCGAACTCGCGGACCATCCGTTCTTCATCGCATGCCAGTACCACCCGGAGTTCAAGTCCCGGCCCTTTAAACCACACCCGATCTTCGCTTCCTTTGTGAAGGCGAGCGGTAAACTCTAAGGAACATACTATGAAAAAAATGGATTTCTATATCGGCCCCTGCGTCATCGAGAGCGCGGACCTCGCCCGTCAGATCGCCGAGCGGCTCCTGGCGGACCTCGAGCCGTTCCGGAACGAGATCACCCTGCACTTCAAGGGCTCCTTCGACAAGGCGAACCGCTCGTCGTTCACCTCCTACCGGGGCCCGGGGATCGACGATGGCCTCAAGATCCTCCAGATGATCAACCAGAACTACGGCCTCCCGACGCTGACCGACTACCACACGCCGGACCAGGCGCTGCCGGTCGCCCAGGTCGTGAGCGTGCTTCAGGTTCCGGCCTTCCTCTGCCGCCAGACCGACATGATCTTCGCCGGCGCCGAGGCCTGCAAGAAGTACGACCGCGAGCTCAAGGTGAAGAAGGGCCAGTTCCTCTCGCCGGAGGAGACGAAGAACATCGTCGACAAGGCTTCCCACTTCCTTCCGAAGGAGAAGATCATCCTCACCGAGCGCGGGTCGTCGTTCGGCTACAATAACCTCGTCGTCGACATGGCCTCGTTCCAGATCATGAAGTCGTTCGGCGTTCGCACCGTCCACGACGCCACCCACTGTGTCCAGCGGCCCGGGGGCCTCGGCACCGCCACCGGCGGCAAGCGCGACCAGATCCTCGTCCTCGCGAAGGCCGCGGTCGCGGCCGGCGCCGACGGCGTCTTCATGGAGTGCCATCCGAATCCGGAGAAGGCCCTCTCCGACGCGGCGACGGCGCTGCCGCTTGATGCGGTCAAGGGCATCGTCGAGAAGCTCCTGAAGATCCGGCGTGCGGTGGCCGAATGATCCTCCGGGAAACGGCTAAGAAGTTCGAGGACAAGCTCAAGCGCATCAAGGTCGTCGTCTTCGACCTCGACGGCATCCTCACGGACGCGCACGTCTGGTGGGCGAGCGAGGAGGTGGGGTTTAACCGCACCTTCTGCATCTACGACGGCTACGGGATGAAGGTCCTCATGAAGGCGGGGCTTAAGGTCGGCGTCATCACCGGCGGGAACAGCGTCTCCGTTCAGAAGCGGGTCGAGCAGCTGGGCCTCGACTTCTGCTACGCCGGTAACGAGGACAAGCGGGAGGCCTTCCGCGACGTCCTCCGGCGCTACCAGGTCGACGCCGCCGAGGTGCTCTACATGGGCGACGAACTCTTCGACATCCCGCTGCTCAAGAAGGCGGGCTTCTCGGCCACGGTCCCGAACACCTGCGAGGAGGTCCTCGCCGTCGTCGACTACGTCACGAAGCGGGAGAGCGGGAAGGGCTGCGCCCGGGAGGTCATCGACCTCGTCCGCTACGTCCAGGGAATCTTTCCCGAAAACGAGGAGCTCTGATGCTCGGGAAGAAGCTCTATAAGACCTCGATGCTGAACCTCTTTCGGCTGGTGATCCTGGCGATCCTGATGTTTTTCCTGAACGACTTCATCCTCGACACGTACACCTACGAGAAGTTCCAGGCCGACGGGCGGTTCAAGATCGTGGACGTGATCCAGTACCACTACCGTTACCCGGCCGAGGCCGTGACGTTCTTCTTCCTCCTGATCGTCCCGGCGGAGAAGGGCTTCCGCTTCAACCGGGGCCTTCCGTTCATGAACCGGGACGTTCCCTATGAGGACGTGAAGACCTACAAGCTCCTGCACCCGCAGCACATCATCACGATCCACACCAAAAAGGGAGACGTCTTCCTCATCGCCGACAACAGAGTCGAGCGCGTGATCGCGATCCTGGACCAGCACAATATCCCCGGGGACCTCGCGCGGGACGACTACGCGAACCTCATCACGAACTTCCGGAAGTTCGTCATCGTCGTCCTGAGCTTTACGGTGATCGTCTTTACGCTAAAGAAGTTCGGCTTCTTCTTCCGCTAGGGGGCGAGGAGCGAGTGGCTCTTCGCCTTCTCGAGGCGGTTCCAGATGCCACGCCACTCTTCTCCGCCGTGGTGCTTCGCCCGCTCGGCGAAGATGACGTCGTAGCCGGCCTCGTCGAACTCCCGCATCCGCTGGTAGAGTTCCCGGCTCGCGAGCTCCGGCGAGGCGGGCTGCTTCCACAGCACGGGCCTCCGAACTGGGAAGGGGAGGACGTTCGCGGCTGGATCCCAGTCGAAGCCTTCGGGAACGACGACGAGGGGGATCTTTGGCATGTAGTGGTGCTTGAGCTGCCCCGGGGCGACCGGGCTCTCGGCGTAGGTGACCGCGACGTCGAGGCCCTCGTCGGCGAGGACCGCCCTGAGCATCGTCGCCGTGTAGAACCCGGGACGGTAGATCTCTACGCGGTCGCCGACGATCCCCGCGACCGTCGATTCGATTCCGATCTCCGCGGGCCCGCCCTCGAGGATCGGAACGGCCTCGCCGAACTCGGCGAAGACGTGGTGGCCCGTCGTCGGTGAGGTCCTGCCGAACTTGTTGGCGCTCGGAGCGGCGACGCCGCCGTCGATCGCCGTGAGGAGCTCCAGCGTCGTCGCGTGGCAGGGGCACCGGAGGCCAACCGAATCGAGGCCCGAGGTGATGAGGGGATTGATATCCGGTGCCTTCGATGCGATGAGCGTCAGGGGACCGGGCCAGCAGCGCCGGGCTAGGGCCTCGTGTATCTCGGTCCAGTGCCGGGCGAGGGGCCGGGCCGCGGAGGGGGAAGCGACGTGGACGATCAGCGGATCGAAGAACGGCCGCTCCTTCGTCGAAAAAATCTTTCGGAGGCCCTCCTCGGAGCGGATCCAGCCGCCGAGGCCGTAGACCGTTTCTGTGGGAATGGCCACGACCTCTCCGCGGAGGAGGAGCGCTCGGGCTTCGGCTACGTCGACGATCTTCAACGGTTACTCGCTTACGATGCTGGCGGGCGTGCGGCCGCCGGTGGTGCGTTTGAAGTTATCAATAACTCCGAGGCCGCGGAATTGTCCAGCGGAAAAGGTCGTCGAGAAGGCGACGCCGACGCTCGTGCGCGCCTGGAGGCGGCCGTTGACGAACGTGTTCTCCGGGCCGAAGAGCGCCTGCAGGTCGGCGATGTTCTGCGCCTTCTTGTAGTACTTCGTCAGGAACTGCTTGAACTTCGCGAGCGAGGGCTTCAGGAAGTTGTTGGCGTAGTCGGCCTTGAAGTCGAGGAAGTAGAGGCCCAGGTCCCGGACGCACTTCTCGGGGCCCGCCTGCGCCTCGGCGAGGAGCGCGCGGCGGGAGTCCTCCGCCGTCCAGGCGCTGGCCTTGGTGGACTCGCAGACCCGCGCGAGGTGGCCGAAGACGTCGTCGAGCGGCGCCTCGAGGAGATGCTGGAACCCGGCCTTCTCCACGCGCAGGTTGCTCTCGACCTGCAGTGGCCCCTTCAGGACCTCGTTCCGGAGGTCCGTCTTGTAGGTCTTCGGGAGCGTGGTGAAGTTATCCACGAACCAGATGACGTCGTTCTTGAACCTACGGTCGATCCAGCGGTCGGTACGGGCGGCGTTGTAGTACTGGGTCAGGACGAAGGAAAACTGCTCGGCGCTTTCGACCCGGAGGAGGGCCGGGTCGGCCGCCTGGGGGTGCGTCGCCTCGTACTCGATTGTGAGCTGCTTCGAGTAGACGGCGGCGTTGTTGACGCCGACCGGGAGCTTCAGGAGCTTGTAGATGACGGCGGAGAACAGGCGGCTGAAGAGGTTCTGCACCACGCGCACGCTCTGCGCGTAGTTCTTATGAAAGACCTTCACGAGGCCGGCGGTGATCACGCGGATCTGCTCGGTCTTCTGCTTCTGGAGCCGGCCCCAGAGGAGGACGCTGCCCCGCTGCTGGAGCGCCGACGAGCTCGCTTCGTCGAGGCGGACGACGAAGGGCTCGAGGCGCTTGACCGTTCCGGTGCCACGGAGGAGCGCCCGGAGCTCGCCGCCGAGGTCGGCGCTGGCCTTCACGGCCTCCCATTGCTCGGGCCGTAACCCGAGCGTGTACTCGGTGCCGGCCGCATACTCGTAGTTGATGTCGTAGCGGAGGAGCGTCAGCTTCAGGAGCTTGAAGAAGTCGAGCTGAAGCTCGAGCGTCGCCCCCGACGAGGCCGTCTTCTTCGCGAGGACGCCGACCTGGAAGCGGTGGTCGCCGGCGAGGTTGCTCTGGATGCTCGTGACGTTCTGGTAGTCGAACTCGGCAAGGACCCCCGCGCTGAAGGAGACGTTGTAGAGCGGCGGCGTGGAAATGAGGCCCCCGGCGCTCGCGGTCCAGACGTCTTCGCGCTTTAAGATCTCCTCGTTCCCCATCCGCTCCATGAAGGCCTGGTTGAACGACATGAAGGGGAGAAAGAGCCGGCTGAAGTCGGCGGTGAGGCCCTCCTGGAAGGAGGCGGCGTAGTGCCAGTAGGTATAGGAGCGGCGAAACTTGATCCCCGCGAAGGCCCCGATCTCGCTCGCGGACATCGTGGCGAGGTTCGCGCCCGCGAGCCGCTCGAGGAACGTCGCGGCCTCGACCTCGAAGGTGAACGTGTCCATCACGAGCCAGTTTTCACCGAAGATGTTCGGCGTCACCTGGCGGTCGGCGTAGACCTGGACCACGCCGAACGGGCGCTGCCAGGAGAAGCCGGAGAAGTTCGCGGTGCCGAGGTTAAACTGCTGGTTCAGGCGGTTCAGGTTCTGCACCTCCGAGAGACCGATGGTCCGGTGGGAGGCCTCGAGGTGACGGCGGATCTCTTCGTAGAGCGGAGACTCCTCTCCGTCGACGGGAACCGGGCCCGTCGCGCCGAGGAGCGCCGAGAGCAGCCGCGCCTGGAGCGATCCGCCGGCCGCGGTCGGGGCGGGCGCGGGGACCGCGGCGCTCAACGCATTAGGTGACTTACTTCTCGTCGGTGAGGGGGCGTTACTTTTCGCCCCGGCCCGGGTAAGATGCTGTTCAAATTCCGGGGTTAGTTTGATGCGTGAAAATTCGGAGGAAAGTGCCGAAAAAGGAATTGCGAGAAGTAGCAGCATCCATACTTTCATCGGGGACCCCCCAAGGCAATCATTCGCCTTTGTGATTGGTGACTGCATCGGATTAACGCCGGAGAAAAGTTAACGCACTTCTCTCAACTAAGAGCGCGGAATCGCTCTCCCGAGCTGCGAAATCGGTGAGTTGGGACGTTAAAAATTAAGAACAGAAGAGAGACCATGGAGAATCAAAAATTTAAGGCCCTGCTCGAAGAAAACTACCAGTGGCCCGACTACTACGAATTTAAGTTCATCATCAAGACCGATGA
>JBILTI010000082.1:0-6972 GCA_044371595.1 Bacteriovoracaceae bacterium | reverse complement strand
GAGCGCGAGCATGGCGCTGGTGAAGAGCGGAAGGAAGATGAAGAAGCGACCGTGCTTCTCATCGTGGTCCATGTACCAGGTGGAGAAGAGGTGGATCAGGAACGCCACGCCGGATACCATGAGGAGCATGATCGCGGCCATGTTGTCGACGTAGATCCCCATGTCGACCTTCCAGATGTTCGCACCGTACGTGAGATCGAACCAGGTAAAGGTCTTGTGAACGTAGTAGTCCGTCGCAAATTTTCCGAAGACGAAGTCGCCGAAGATCCGCGCCGAGAAGATGAACGAAACGAAGATGCTCAGCGTCGCGAGCCAGTCTCCGTGCCGGGGGAGCTTTCTTCCGAGAAACGCGTTGATGACGAAGGCAACGACGGGTGCGAGGACGATCGGCGCAATACTTCCAACTGTATATTCCATGTGTAGCCCTTAGTTTCGGAGTTGTGTCGCTTCGTCGATGTGAATGGTTTCTTTGATCTGGAAGAAACGGATTACGATCGCGAGGCCCACCGCCGCTTCGGCCGCGGCGACAACGATAATGAATAGACTAAAGATATGCCCGTCCAGGTTTCCCGTGACGAAGCGCGAGTAGGCGACGAAATTGAGCGCCGCGGCGTTCAGGATCAGCTCGATGCCGAGGAGGATCGCCACGATGTTCTTTCGGGAGATCATCACGACGAGACCCGTTAGGAAGAGGACGAGAGAGATGACTAGATAAGAGGTTAAGCCCATCATAAATTATCCGTTTATTGCTTTCTTGGTCTGGCGATGATCGCCGCGCCAACGAGAGCACCAAGAAGTAGTACAGAAGAGAGCTCGAAGGCGAGGACGTGTTCCTTCACGAGGAGCTTACCGATGGCGGAGACGGTCGACGGAAAATCATTCGCGAAGGTCTTCTCCGGAAAAGCCTGGGAAATGTTCATAACGAGGCCAACATTCGTGAGGAGGAAGACCGCGGCGACGAGGAGACCAAGGCCGTAGGTCCATTTGTTACCCATCGCCGGGGCGAGACCGAGGAGGTTCTGTGCCCGGGAGACGAAATCCTTCCCCCCCGTAAGCATGACCGCGAAAAGCATGAGGATGACGATGCCGCCGACGTAGACCATGATCTGCGTGACCGCGACGAAGTCCGCGCCGAGGGTGGCGTAGAGGCCCGCCATTCCGATCAGGGAGGCGAGGAGGAAGATACAGGAATGCATGATGTTCTTCGTTACCGCGACCGCGACGGCGCCGACGACGGTAAGAAGGGCAGACATTAGGAAGAGGAGTTGCGCGAACATTGTTGATCCTTAATTAATGGCCACCGAACACGAGGCCGGCCAGGGATTTTCCATTAAACATAACCATCCAGACCGCGTTACCGACGAGGTTAAAGATAGCGATCGGTGTGAGGTACTTCCAGCAGATCGACATCAGCTGGTCAACGCGGAGCCGCGGGAAGGTCCAGCGGATCCAGATCACGACATAATAAAGGAGAAGGGCCTTGGTGAGGAACACTACCACCTGAACCAGCTGGAGCGGGAGGATGTCCACGCCGATGTTGAACGGAAGGTTGCCGCCGCCAAGGAAGAGGGCCGCACCGACGCCGCAGACGACGAAGACTTCGATGTACTCCGCGAGCGCGAAGAAGCCGAAGCGCATTCCGGTGTACTCGGTGTGATAACCGGACACGAGCTCGGACTCGGCTTCCGGTAGGTCGAACGGGGCCCGGTTCGTCTCGGCGAGGGCGCCGATGAAGTAGACGAAGAACGCTACGAAGGCGAACGGGTTATGGAAGATGAACCAGTTGATCGGCGTCCCCTGCTGATGCCCGAGGATCGTTCCGAAGCTCATGCCGCCGGCGAGGAGCGTGATCGAAAGGACGGAGATGGTAACCGGGATTTCATAAGAAATAATCTGGGATGCGCCGCGCAGGCCGCCCAGCATGGACCACTTCGAGTTTGACGCGTATCCGCCAAGAAACACCGAAACACCCACGAGAGAAGAAATCGCGATGAGGTAGAAGATTCCGACGTTCAGGTCGGCCATCATGAAGCCGCTCGACCACGGAAGAACCGCCAGGGTAGCGAACACGCCGACCAGTGCGAGCATCGGCGCGAGGTAAAAGAGAAGCTTGTCGGCGGTAAACGGCATGACATCTTCTTTCGTGATCATCTTAACGCCGTCGGCGAGGAACTGGAGGATCCCGTAAGGACCAACACGGTTCGGGCCGATCCGCTGCTGGATATCGGCGGAGATCTTCCGCTCGGCGTAGGTCCCGAGGCCTCCGATCGTGGCGCATAGCCCGACGATGATCAGCGCGAACAGGAGGTATATCACGAAGGCCAGGAGGCCGTCGTTCTTGCCGAAGAGGGCCAGGAGCGAATCGTAGAACTCGTACTGAGAAAGGTAGCTGACAAGCGTTTGGTTCATGCGTCGGTGCCTTATTTGTTATTTTTCAGGGAGACCTGGAACGACTTGACCCAGTCGAGGTCGCCTTTTTTCCAACAGTAGGCGATCCCCATCACCAGGATCGTGATGAAGCTTAAGAAGATTTCGAGGACGTAGAGGCCCTCGCCCGCGTCGTTCATTTCCCGGAAGACCGCGGCGATGGGAAACATGAGTACCGATTCTACGTCGAAGATGATGAAGATGAGACCGACCACGTAGAAGCGGACGTTGAACGCTGACCAGGCCGAACCGATCGGTTGCTCACCACACTCATAGGGCGTTGACTTAAGATGCGACGGTTTTTTTGGGGCGAGGAGAACCGATAGGAAGTGCCCGCCCGTAAACATAAGTACCGCTATGCCCATAAGGATAACGATAGGCATCAGGCCATCAAACTGAGCTGGTGTCATGGAAGTCTCCACTTCTAATTAAGGTCGGAAAAAAGTAGTTTTAAGATACAAAAGATGTTGAATTTAGGAAAGATGTTATTTTGTGTTAGGCGAGGTATTGTAGAGGTTGACCCGATGCTTCGTTCAGATTGAGAGGACAACCTTTTTCATCGGACTATAACGTGACCTTGTTTAGTGCCATTTCCAGCAAAATTCAGTACTGGCTCGAGAACCATCAGGACCTTTCCCTTAAGGGAATTTCTCCCAGCCAGTGGTGTCTTCTTGCGGGTAGTTATTTTTCAAAGCAACTGTTTGATTCCACGCATTTGATTGTTTGTTCCGATCAGGACGAGGCGGAAGACGTCTATGAAGCCTTGAAGCATCTGAAGAACGTCGTTTTTTATCCGGGGCACAATCATGGCCTGTACAGCTCGATCCTCACCTCCGAATCAGCGCTGCTGGCCCGCTGGGCGGTGTTGCAGCGGTTGCAGAATGATTCCCCGGTGATTATCGTCACGACGCTAGAGGCTGCCCTCATGCTGGGTCCGGATCCGGCGTTTCTCCGGCAGAACTGCTTCACCTTAAAAAAAGACGACATCATCGCGCCGCTCGACCTGGCCAAGCGCCTCTCCGAACTCGGGTATTACCCGGCCAGCACGGTCGAGGAGCCGGGGACGTATTCGCGTCGCGGGGAGATCTTCGACATCTACCCCATCTCCCATCCCCCGGTCCGGATCCACTACTTCGACGACCTGATCGAGGAAATGTACCTCATCGATATCGAGACCCAGAAGACGAATCGGGAGAAGACCGTCTCCGAGGTCACGCTCATCCCCGGCGCCGGCTACCTTACCCGCGATCCGTACGCGGCGCGCCTCCGGTCGATGCTTCCGCAGGCACAGCCCGCCTTCAAGAACAAGTACGAGGCACGGAAGCTGCTCCTTCGCCGGGTGGGGGAGGGGCAGTTGTTCGAGAACTACCCGCTCTTCGTGCCGCTCTTCTTCGACGCCCCGAAGACGCTGTTGGACTTCCTCCCGCCGGCCGCGAAGCTGACGTTCCTGAATTACGACAATGCGCTGAACACGTTCGAGCACTTCTTCGCGGACCAGGCCGAAGATTTCGAGGCCCTGGCAGGCGACGTCGAAAACTCGTCGGTCCTCCCGGGCCCGGAGAAATTCTACCTCCGTACGCTCCCGGAGCTCCCGCAGAAGCGCCTCTTCGTGGACCAGCTCGACATCGCGGTGAACCTCGACACCCCGTTCGACCGGGAGCTTCACCTCAACTTCGAGCGGCTCAAGGCGTACCTCCAGACTCGGCTCCAGCAGGTCGGCGCCGTCCCCGAGAACAAGTACGAGTACATCAAGGGGTGCCTGAAGGTACTTCGCCGGGACCTCGACGTCCGGGGCCACCTGGTCGTCACGTACAAGTCGGAGAACGCCCGCCAGGAGCTCCAGTTCCTCCTCGAAGAGAACCAACTCACCGACCTCGGCACGCGGCTCGCGTTCGCCTTCGGAAAGCTCGACGAGGGCTTCTACTACAAGAACGAACACATCTTCGTCCTCTCCGAGAGCGACTTCTTCTCGGTGAAGAAGAAGAAGGCGAAGGCGGTCAAGGCCGCGAACAAGGACCTCTTCGCCGAGCAGCTCGCGACGCTGAAGGTGAATGACTACGTCGTCCACCGGGACCACGGGATCGGCGTCTACAAGGGCCTCGAGACGATCGCCGCCGGGGACCAGCAGAGCGACTACCTCGTGATCCTCTACGAGGACAACGACAAGGTCTACGTCCCGGTCTACAAGCTGAACCTCGTCCAGAAGCACGCCGACGCGAGCGCGGGGCTTCGGGTCGCGTCGCTGAAGTCCAAGAAGTTCTCCGAGCTGAAGTCCAAGGCCCGGACCTCCGTTAAGAAGCTCGCCTTCGACCTCATCAAGCTCCAGGCCGAGCGGAAGCTCCGCGGCGGCTATCCGTTCTCGCCGCCGGACCACCTGTTCAAGGAGTTCGAGCTCTCCTTCTCGTTCGAGGAGACCCCGGACCAGCAGAAGGCGATCCAGGACGTCCTCGACGACATGCAGGGCGAGTTCCCGATGGATCGGCTCGTCTGCGGTGACGTCGGCTTCGGAAAGACCGAGGTCGCCATGCGGGCCGCGATGAAGGCCGTGCTCGACAAGAAGCAGGTCGTCGTCCTGGTTCCGACGACGGTCCTAGCACTCCAGCACTACCACTCGTTCAAGCGGCGGTTTGAAAACTTTCCGGTGACGATCAATTTTATCTCGCGCTTCAAAACCGCCAAGCAGAAGAGCGAGGTCATGGCCGAGGTCGCGGAGGGGAAGGTCGACATCCTGATCGGCACGCACGCAGTCCTCTCGGACAAGCTCGAGTTCCACGACCTGGGCCTCCTCGTGATCGACGAGGAGCACCGCTTCGGCGTCGCCCACAAGGAGAAGCTAAAGGTCCTCAAGACCGGCGTAGACGTCCTCACGATGACGGCTACGCCGATCCCGCGGACCCTCCAGCTCTCGTTCCTCGGCATCCGCGACCTCTCACTCATTCAAACGGCGCCGCCGCGCCGGCAGGCGATCAAGACCTACATCATTAAGGAAGACGACCTCACGCTGAAGGCGGCGATCGAGAAGGAGCTGTCGCGGGGCGGACAGATCTACTACGTCCACAATCGCGTGCACGACATCGAGGAGCACGAGCTCTATCTCAAGAAGCTCGTCCCGGCCGCCCGGATCTCCGTGACCCACGGGCAGATGAACGAGCGCGAGCTCGAGAAGCGGATCAACGACTTCTACGATCACAAATCGGACATCCTCCTTGCGACGACGATCATCGAGTCGGGTATCGACATTCCGAACGCCAACACGATGATAATCGACCGCGCCGACACGTATGGCCTCGCCCAGCTCCACCAGCTCCGCGGTCGGATCGGCCGCTCGGACCGGAAGGCATACGCCTACTTCATCGTCCCAGAGAACCGGATGCTGAACGAAACCGCTCAGCGCCGGCTCCAGGCGCTCCAGACCTACGCCGAGATGGGCTCCGGCTTCGCGCTCGCCTCTTCAGACATGGAGATCCGCGGCGCCGGCGACATCCTCGGTGGCGAACAATCGGGCCACATCGAAGCGATCGGCCTCGAATTCTACCTGGACCTCCTGCAGGAGGCGGTCCAAGAGCTCAAGGGCGAGCAGAAGGTTTCGGTGAAGAGCATCGAAATCCAGGCGCCGTTCTCGGCCTACATCCCAAACGGCTACATCCCGGACCACGCGCTCCGGCTGAAGTACTACAAGCGCCTCTCGAACTGCAACGACCTCAACCGGCTCGAAGAGATCGTCTCCGAGCTCGCGGACGCGTTCGGCCTTTCGCCGCGCGAGCTCGAGGCGCTCTTCGCGATCCTCCGCTCGAGAATTATTTTCCAGCCGCTGGGGCTGCGGCTCGTGAAGGTGTCGGGGTCGCAGATCGCCCTCTACTTCGACCAGGAAATACTTAACTGGAATCATCAGCTACGGGATAAGATGTTGAAGTTCTTCATTGAAAGGCCCAAGTTTTACAAACTGAACCCCGATTCCTCCGTGAACGCGCTCTTCAAAGAGCCGGTGAGTCATCAGGTGCTCTATGAATTCGCGAAACATATTGCGACAGAAATGGGTGTATGATACTGTTTTTATTAGAAGCTAAATTAATCGAATACCACAGGGATGTGTATGAAGAACCTTTCGCTCGCCGTCATTGCCTTAACGCTCGCTCTTCCGTCATTCGCGCAGAATAAAGACGTCGTCGCCACCGTCAACGGCCGCGCGATCACGAAAAAACAATTCGAGGAATACCACCTCCAGAATCTCAAGTTCGTCGGCCAGCGGAAGATCACGAAGGAAACTTCGCTCCAGGACCTCGTCAATCGGGAACTGAGCATCCAGAAGGCGCGCAAGACCGGCACCGACAAGGACCCGGTCGTCGTCGCGAAGCAGGAAGACATCCTCTTTCACGCGCAGATCTCGAAGGACCTCGAAAACGAGTTTAAGAAGATCACCGTCACCGACGAGGACCTGAAGCGGTACTACGACGAGAACAAGGAATACCGCACGGCCCACATCCTTTTCCGGCTCCGGGCCGAACCGACGCCGGAAGAGGTTAAGGCGGGCTTCACGCAGTCGAT
>JBILTI010000081.1:0-6975 GCA_044371595.1 Bacteriovoracaceae bacterium | reverse complement strand
ATGAAAAAGATCACTTTTCCACCTCCTCGTAGCACCGGAACGCGACCGGCCGCTTCGGATCCGGCGCCCCGTCCCAGGACGCGCGCACGCCGAGCTCGTGCCACTCCGACGCCGGCGCGTAGAAGCGCGACGAGGGCTTGAGGTTCAGCGCCGGCTCGACGAAGTTCGCGAGCGATTCCGGGGAGAAGCCGAGCGCATGGTGGATCCCCATCCACGTCGCCGAGTCGGTCGTGAAGTGGGTCTCCGGACACCCCTGAACCTGCGCCAGGTGGCAGTCGAGCGGCGTCAGCTGATAGTCCGGGTTCGCGCGCGCGGTCCCGAGGAAGGAACGGGAGAGGTCGCGCTGCCAGGGGGTCTCAGGCCGGGGGACCTTTGTCGGGAGCGGGTTCTTCGGCTCGGCCGGCGGCATGGTGGCGGCGTCGAAGAGCTTCGCTTCGAGGAGGCGCTTGCCGTAAAAGGCGCAGTAGGCTTCCTGTTCCGCGAGCGGAAGCACGGCGGGCCGGGGCCAGCGCCGGCGGTCGCGTTCGAGCTTCGCGGTCTGGTTCGTGAGGAGCCGCCACTCGTTCACCTGGCGGTTGGTCACGTAGTAGCGATCGAGGAAGAGGTTCCGATCGAAGTTATCCCAGACAAAGCCCTCGGACCGCTTGTCCTTCACTTTTCCGTACCCGTAGAGGCGCTCGGGAAGGTACGTGTCCCGGCAGGCGTCGGAGAGGATGAGCGACTGGGAGAACCCCGGGAGCTCGCGGACGGTGAGCTCCACGACGTAGCCGTAGTGGTGCGGGAAGCCAGGCTCCCGTCGCCGGAACAGCGAGTAGTAGCGAGGCGCGGAGGAGAGCGCCGGCACCGGTGCAAACGCCGGCGTCGCGACGACGTGGAACGTCTGACCGAAAAGATCGACCGGAAACGCGGGCGTCGCCGTGACGCCGCCCTGCCAGTAGCACTGCCAGAAGTGCGGGTTACACTGGTAGTAGCTCCGGCCGACGGTCTTCTCGTGCCAGATCTCATCGTCGCAGCGGGGGCCTTCCTTCGGGAAGAAGCGGTCGCCTTCCTGCCAGAGTCGGAGCACGGCCGGGCCCGCGGCGCGGATCACCTGAGTAAAAAGCTTGTCGGGAGTCGCGGGGCGCTTGGCCCGCGCTGGAGGGACCGGGCGCGGTCGCATGAAGAGCAAAATTATGCCTAAAATGCTAAGAGTCCCCAAGATCATGATGATCTTTGGTATAATCGAATTATCGGAACGTCTCTTCACAGGATCAGGTTATATGAATTGGATGGAAGAAGTAAACAAGGAAGAAGGCCGCTACCAGAACGTGCTCGCCTTCGAGGACTACATGAAGCTCTTCGCGAAGAATCCGGAGAAGGAGCTGAGGCCTTCGAACATCTACCTGCGGGACATGTTCGACTACTTCGGCCGCGGCGACGGCGGTGCCTACAATCTATTCACGCGCGAGCACGCGGACGCCCCGCCAGTGCACGGCCAGGTCCGGACGCAGAAGCGGATCTACAACTTCCTCCAGAACTTCATGGAGGAAGGCTTCAACAACAAGTTCATCCTCCTCGTAGGCCCGAACGGCTCGTCGAAGTCGAGCCTCATCAAGAAGATCATGCTCGCGGCCGAGGACTACTCGTGCACCGACGAGGGCTCGCTCTTCAGCTTCAGCTGGGTCTTCCCGATCGACCAGTTCGTCAAGGGCTCGCTAGGCCTCTCGAGCGCGGTCGCCGACAAGAACGTCAACTCCTACGCGTTCCTCGAAGACAAGGACATCTCGGCGATCATCACCTCGGAGCTCAAGGACCACCCGCTACTCCTCCTGCCGATCAAGACCCGTCAGAAGCTCATCGAAGACGCGTTCAGTAGCGACGGCGCCCGGCTCGAGACGATCCGGAAATCCTACCTCTACAACGGCGACCTCTCCCAGCGGAACCGCCTGATCTTCGACGCCCTCCTCAAGAACTACAAGGGGTGCTACCAGGAGGTCTTCAAGCACATCCGCGTGGAGCGCCTCTACATCAACCGCCGCTACTCGATCGGCGCCACGACGATCGAGCCGCAGCTCCACGTCGACGCGAACCTCCAGCAGATCACGATGGACCGCCGGCTCGCTTCGCTGCCGCCGAGCCTCCAGTCACTGAACCTCTTCTCGATCTCCGGCGAGGTGGTCCTCGCGAACCGCGGGATCCTCGAGTTCTCCGACCTCCTGAAGCGGCCTCTCGACACGTTCAAGTACCTCCTCATGACGATGGAGTCGAAGACGATCAACCTCCACGGGATCCTCACGGAGCTCGACATCTTCTTCATCGGTTCGAGCAACGAGATCCACTTCGCCGCTTTCAAGCAGCACCCGGACTTCAACTCGTTCAAGGGCCGGTTCAACTTCCTCCGCGTCCCGTACCTCCTGAACTACCGCGAGGAGGAGCGGATCTACGTCGAGCAGATCGCAAAGCTGAAGGAGGAGGCGACGTTCGAGCCGCGGTCGCTGGCGGCCCTCTGCCTCTGGTCCGTGATGACCCGGATGCGGGCCCCGGTCGCGAAGAACTACCGCGACGAGAAGCTCGGAAAGATCACCGAGGCCCTGTCGCCGCTCGAGAAGTGTCTCCTCTACGCGGACCGGGAGACGCCGGACGCGTTTGACTCGGAGTCGCGGCAGATCCTCCGCGCGGGGATCGACGAGATCCACGACGAGTACGAGAACGACAGCATGTACGAGGGGAAGTTCGGTATCTCGCCGCGCGAGGTGAAGCAGATCATATACGACCTCGCCTACGCCCACCGGGTCGTCACCTTCGTCGAGGTCCTCGAGTACCTCCGGACGCTGATTGAGAAAAAGGCCGAGTACGACTTCCTCAACATCTCGCACCAGGGCGAGTACCATAATCCGAAGAAGTTCATCGACCTCATCGAGGCCTGGAACCTCGAGCGCCTCGACACTGAGGTCCGCGAATCCCTGGGCCTCGTCGACGAGCGATCGTACGAGGACTACATTTCCCGCTACATCCTCTCGATCAACGCCGTCATCAAGGGCGAGAAGGTCAAGAACACGGTGACCGGGAAGTTCGAGGCGCCGGACGCGTACTTCATCAAGGAGTTCGAGTCGAACGTCCACATGAACGAGGCGGCCGAGAAGTTCCGTTCGAACCTGATCGCCCGGCTCGGCGCCTACGCTCTGGACAACCGCGGGAAGCCGATCGTCTACGCCGAGGTCTTCGACGACCTTGTCCACCTTCTCCAGGAATCGTTCCGGAAGGAACAGAAGAAGATCATCGACAAGATCGGGAAGAACCTCGTTCTCTACCTGGCGGAGAAGCAGGAGAACGTCTCGCAGAACATCCCCTCAGACGTGAAGGACATGATCGCGAACATCATCCGGACCCTCCAGGTGAAATACGACTACAGCGAAAACGGCGCGATCTCTTCGCTTCAGTATCTGCTGAAAATGCGGTATGACACTCAGAGATGAGTGAGATCGAAAAATCCTTCACGACGGAGAAGTACGTCGTCAGCTACCCGGTGCCGCTGGACCAGGACGGCGCGCGCCTGGACCAGTTCGTCCAGACGTGCATGCCGACCCTCTCCCGGCAGTTCCTGAAGAGGAAGATCGAGCGCGGCGAGGTCGAGATCTCGGGACGCCGTCCCCCGCACAAGCCGAGCGTCAAGGTTCACCACGGGGAGCGGGTCACGGTCACAACTCACAACGACGGGGTGATCGAAGAGGAGTTCTGGCGCGGCGAGCCGGTCGCGAAGACGGAGCCGCCGACGGTCGTCTTCGAGGACGACGGCCTCCTCGTCGTGAACAAGCCGCCGTTCATGATCACCCACCCCGCGGGCCGGAACCTCTTCTACTGCGCCACCGTCTTCTTCGAGACGATCCACAAGCGGACGATCCACTCGATCCACCGGCTCGACAAGGAGACCTCGGGCCTCCTCCTCCTCGGGAAGAACCCGCGCACGTCGCAGCAAGTGGCCGCGCTCTTCGAGGCGGAGCTGGTCCGGAAGTGCTACTTCTTCGTCGCCCACCGCAGGGACCGCGGAACGGCGTTTCCGTTCACCGCGCGGGAGCGGATGGACAAGGAAGAGGATACGGTTCCGCGCGGAATGATGAGCTGGTATCCAGAGACCGACCCCCGGGGCAAGGAGGCGGAGACGTACTTCGACCGGGTCCTCGAACGGGACGGCTACGTGCTGGGCCTCGCGTTCCCGCTCACGGGGCGGCAACACCAGATCCGCGTCCACGCCGCGGTCCACGGCTACCCGCTCCTCGGCGACAAGCTCTACAACGGAGATCCGACGATCTTCATGCGTTTCAAGGATCACGCGGCGACCGACGACGACCACCGGAAGATGCAGATTCCCCGGCAGGCGCTCCACGCGGTCGCGCTCCGGCTGGCGTACCCCGCCGGTCAGGTGACGACGTTCATGGCCCCGCTCCCCCGGGACCTCTCCGATTGGATCACGGCGAACCTGGGCCTTCGCCACGAGGACGTCGAGGCACTGATTTCCGGGAAGTTAGAGAGCTTCTTCGCGGCCGTTAAGATCGGCTTAACCTAGACCTGAGCGCGGCGGTTCGCTCAAGTCGCCGCTTTTCCCCACCGATACGTGGGAGCATGACACAGAAAAGTAAGATCCTCCTCATCGACGACGAAGAAGACATCCTCCACATCCTCCGCTTCACCTTGCTGCGGGAGGGCTACGACGTCGAGTCGACGATGAGCGGCCCCGCGGGCCTCGCCCTCGTGATGAAGAACAAGTACACGGCCGTGGTCTGCGATCTGAACATGCCCGAGCTCGACGGCCTCTCGCTCATCAAGAAGGTCCGCGCCGGACATAACCTCGTCCCGTTCGTCTTCCTCTCGGGCCACGCCCACGGGAACCACGAGCGGGAGATGATCAACTACGGCGCCTACGAGCTCGTCATGAAACCGAACCTCGACCGGATTCCTGAGGTCCTGCGCGTCCTCAACAAGGCGGGCCGGGAGCTCGACGACCTCGCGAAGAAGGGCGGCGACGCGATGGAGTTCCTCGAGCTGATCAACGACGCCGACAAGAAGGTCGGCTAGCCCCGGGCCCGCACGAAGTTCAGGACTCCCTTCGGACCAACGTTCTCCTCTCCCTCGAGGATGATCCGCGGCCGGTGCCGGAGCTTCGCGAGGCACCGGTCGATGTTGCTCACGCCGACGGAGTTGGCGAAGAACTCGAACATGCTCTCGTCGTTCGGAGCGTCCCCGAAGAACCAGCAGTCGCCGTCGGCTACGCCGGGCCGGTGCGCGGCCAGGAAGCGCTTCACGCCGAGGAACTTCGAGATCGTCCCGCACCAGAAGTTGATGTGGACGTTGGACTTCGAGTAGTTGATCCGCTCCGTGTCCATGAAGTTCATGACCTGGTTGATCCAGGGCTCCTCCATGAGGTGGAACTCGATCGCCCGGTCCGTTAGCCGGCCGAAGCTGTCGACCGAGAGCGGGACGTGCGGATAGTGGTGCTTAAGCTGGGTCGTGAACTGCCGAAGCCGCTCGAGCTCGTGCGCGGAGACGAGCGGTTCCTCGACGATCTCGCCGCGGGTGTCGCGCGAGAGGATGACGCCGCCGCCCTCCATGACACAGGCGCGGAGCTGGGGAAAGTGGGTCAGGAAAAAGTGGCCCCAGGAGATCGAGCGCCCGGAGACGATCACGAGCTCGTGACCCCGAGACTGAATCAGCTCCATGATCTCGAAGAAGTGCCGGGTGAGGCCCTGGCCCTCGAGGGTAAGCGTTCCGTCGAAGTCGGAGAAGAAGATCATAGGCTAGTTCCAGATCCAGGAGGCGAGGCAGCCGAGGTAGTCGGAGGCCCCGCCCATGTCCTTGTTGCCCTCGAGCGAGAGGAGCACGCGGTCCGTCCCCGCGGCCGGGAACGGCATGCTAGCGCCGAGCGTGAGGGAAGCATAGTAGACAAACTCGTTGGTGGCACTATCAATCTTGAGTCCGGTGGGCACGGCGAGGTACGGAAAGACTTCCTGGCCCGCGACGGCGAGGCCCTTCCGGAGCGACGGAGCGACGCCGAGGAGGCCCGCCGTCTGGGCCTCGAACTTCTGGTGCTGAACATACGGCTTCAACGCCACCCGCGGCGCGGAGACGTCCTCGCGCTGGAGCTCGAAGTCCAGCCCGGCGCCGAGTGTCAGCGCCCGCGAGTCCTGGGCACCGGCCGCGGAGACGTCGAGCACCCGGTCCCGGGCGACCTCGTGCGTATAGCGCAGGCCCGCGCCCACTTCGTTTCGCTGAGACATGTAGCCCGTCATCTCCGCGCTCAGGACGCGGCCCTCGCCGCTCATGGGATGAGTGGAGATTCCCATGACGGAAGCGTGAGTCGGGACGGAGACGGCGAAGATTAGGAGGAGGATTGGTTTCATTCTACAATTATCGAGTAGTCTCAATTATTTGCAAGAAAACAGGAGTGTTGCGCTCTGCAAAATCTGCCTAATTCTGCACCTTTTCATTGACTTCGCCACCTGCCCTCCTATAGATTGTCCTCCTACATCAACGGTGACCGTAGTTCAGTTGGTAGAGCGCCAGATTGTGGTTCTGGTTGTCGTGGGTTCGATCCCCATCGGTCACCCCATTTTTTTCTTCAGTTTTTCATCAGCACAGTGAAATCCCAAACAACATTAAGTAGTTAATTTAACAAATGAGGCTTCACGGTCACCGGTTTAAATATTTCGTGAAATTTCATGAAATGTCGTCGGTTTGCTACTTCTTGCTACTCGTTTTGCTATTTTTTTCAGAGACAAATTTTAAACAACGAAGCCTCGTCCTTGCTACTTCTCTTATAGAGGAGACTGACGGGATGAGGCTTTTACAAATTGTTGGAGAAAATTTATGAACAACTTAGAGCCTATCCCAAAACCGTCCTTAACGTGATCCACGATGCCGCGATTTGAAGAACCGCCATATAGTTCTCTTCAGATTTTTCCGTGCGTACCCTCGCCTTTGCAAATCGATTGATCCAAGAAA
>JBILTI010000080.1:0-7028 GCA_044371595.1 Bacteriovoracaceae bacterium | reverse complement strand
TATTCAGCCGGTCCTCGACGACGTCGCCTGATCCGGTCCTCGGAGGCCGACGCCGTCCTCTTCGCCCGCGCCGAGAACCTTTTGTTGCGCCGCATCTCGCCTACGGCGCCCGCTTCGAGACGAAGTACGGCGCGCTAAAGACGTGGGACCTTCTCCTGGACACGCTCTTCGATGCCCACGTCCAGCTCCCGATGGGGCCCACCGCCGAGGTGCTCGCGCGCGAGTACGGCGTCGATCGGGAAGCGTCCGATGCCTACGCCCGGCAGTCGCACCTCAAGACCTCGGCGGCCTACGAGGCCGGCCTGATCCAGCCCGAACTCGTCGCCGTCGATGCCGGCCCGCGCGTCTGCGACCGGGACGAACATCTTCGGCGCTACGTTTCGCTCGCCGATCTGCGGGGCCTCCCGCCGACCTTTAGCGCCGCAGCGATCGTAACCGCCGGCTCCGCTTCGGGGATCGTCGAGGGCGCCTGCTCGCTCGTCGTCGCGCCCGAAGCGTACGTCGCCCGCCACCAGCTCCGGCACCTGGCCGAGGTCATCGGCGTCGATCCGCGGATCATGGGCATCGGGGCCGTCCCGGCGATCATCGCGCTCCTCCGCCGGGCGGGCCTCGACGTCGCCGCCGTCGACCTCTTCGAGATCAACGAAGCCTTCGCGCCCCAGGTCATCGCCTGCCAGCCGGCCCTCGGAATCCCGGCCGATAAGCTCAACATCTGGGGCGGAGCGATCGTCCTAGGGCCAACCGAGCTGAAACTAAGCCTGACCCTCGCCCGGCAACTCGGCGGGGACAAAAAATCTTTCGGCGTCGCCTTGGCTTGCATTGGTGGTGGGCAGGGAATTGCGCTACTATTGAAGAACGTATGAGCTTTACAAAATCCGACTTCGAACGCTTCAAGAACTGGCTCGACCTCGACATCAACTCGATCGCGTGGGAGGGCCGCTACGCCGAGTCCTTCAGCGGGTTCTGGGATTCGTTCTTCAAGGACCAGATCGGCCCGGCGGAGCTCGGCGAACGCTTCGAGTACGCGAGGAAGATCGCGAAGTCCGGTCCCCTGATCTCGTGGCTCAACTGGCTCTTCGAGAAGTTCATCGCCTTTTCCTTCGTCCACCAGGGGAAGTCGGTCCGGGAGATCGCCTTCCTCTTCGACCTTCCGGAGAAGTACGTCTCGACGGTCCTCCGGGACCATCTCATCAAGGTCTACCCGGCCTACGAAGACCTCATCAACGAGAACTTCCAGATCAGCAACGTCAGCTCGAAGAACCTGTTCCTCCGGTTCGACGACCTCAGCGGGGTCCTAGGCCCCGGGGCTTGCGCCAAGGGAACCTTCGAGGACGACATCCTCGCGCACATGGAGGTCACGCTCTACCCGGACTGGCCTAACCTCGTGAAGGAGCTCCGGAAGGACATCCTCGCGCTAAAGGTAGACTTCGAGAACTTCCGGAAGAAGACCGCGTTCAAGCGGCAGATCAAGTTCCTCCAGGAAGTGATCTTCCTCCTCCTCATATTGAGCGTGATCGTCTTCGCCCTCAAGAACACCAACAAGTGGTACGAAGATTACCTCGTCAACAAGATCACGCTCTTCGAGCCGAACTTCTTCTGGCTCGACAAGTCGCTCTCGTACCAGGAGCAGGACCTCCTGGCGAAGCAGCAGATCGACCTCTCGAACAAGGAGCTCGAGGAGCTCGAGCGGCTCGAGGCGCAGACCGTCTTCGCCGACGAGAAGCTCGGCTCCCGCTACGACCCCGAGTCGGACGTCGTGGTCCTCGACTCCGTCGAGGACGTCCCGAAGAGCTTCGGCGAGGCGGAGACCGAGCAGTCCGAGTACGAGGAAAACAAGAAGGGTGGTTACCGCGACAGCTCCTACGCCGTTTCGAACAAGAAAGCCTACCGGATCCTCATGGCGTCGGTCGAGCCCGCGGCCGTCCGGAACGAGATCCTCCCGCTGATGAAGAAGTACGGCATCGCTCAGGTCGATAACGTAAAGCCGGGCATGCGAATCCCCGGTGGGATGTACTTCAACCTCCATGTCCCGTCGAAGAATCTTAAAGATTTCATGACGAAGGTCTCGGCCCTGAGCGAGGCGAGCATCTACGAAAGCCGCTCGCAGGGCGGCGACCAGCCCGGGAAGAACCGGGTGTTCATCTGGATCAAGTCTATCTAGCGGGCCGGCCCGCCGTGCGGCTTCCCGAGGAGCTGATCGATGAGCTCCATGCCCCCGAGCTGCTCGTTGGCGCCGATCCCGTTCGCGGCCTGGCCCCCGTCGGAGGCGCGGAGGTTCGCGAAGAGGCCCGCGTCGATCTGCGCCCCGGAGAGTCCCTGTTCTTCCTTCCGCCAGGCGTTCACGTTCCGGCCCGCGCTGGTCCGGTTCCCCTGGGCGTCGCGCCGGGTGAGCTCGAGGTGCGAGGTGATGACGTTGTTAAACAGGACTACCTGCGCGAGCCGTGCGCGCTCCTCCTTGCTCTGGCGGATCGACGTCTGCGAGGCCTGGCGGATCTCCTCGGGGTTGGCCTCCCGCCGCACCTGCCGGGATCCGAGGTTCCGGTTGATCTGCGCGAGCGTCGCCATCTTCTTCGCCTCGAACTGCGCGCCGATCTCCTGAACGAGTTGCTCGTCGGTCAGGGTCCCGGCCTGGAGCCGCTGGAGGAGCGGGAAGTAGCCCTGCTCGCGGAGGTAGTCTTCGAGCTTCTGCTGGTCCCGCGCCTTCAGCTCGCGGACCCGCGCCATCTCCACCTCCCGCTTCAGTGTCATCTCCATGTCGACGTCGTGCTTCGCCCGGTCGAGCTGCTCCTGGTTCACGAAGAAGTTCTCGCAGGCCGCTAGCTCGGGGCTACTGGTGCAGCGCTCGGCCGCGGCTGCCGACTGGTCGTCCAGCCGGCGGCCTCCCTCGAGGACGTCGGCGGACGTGTAGTTGGATAGGTTGTCGAGCGTCTCGGCCCCGTCCTGTCCCGGGGTGAAGATCTTCCCGCGGAAGAGGGCCGCGGCCGCGCTCTGCGGATTCTCCGCCATCTGGTCGAACTGTTCGCGGATCTTCTCCGTGTCGGCGAGCGCCTTCTTGATCTCCATGATCTTGTTCTGGGCGAGGCACGCGACCGCCCCCTTGCGGCCGCCTGGAGCCGCGTCCTCGGGTGTCGCACCCTCCGGCGAGGGCGCCGGTGCCGCGGGCCGCGGCGGTTGCGCGGGCGCCGTCCCCGCCCCGAGTGTGACCATCGAACGATTCTCCCGGATGTTCTGCCGGGCCGAGTTTTTAAAGTCGTCGCAGAGGGGCCGGATCAGGGCCCCGCAGGTCATGAAGAACTGGGAGAGCTTTTCCCGGTCGAAGCCGTTCTGCCCCCCGATGCTGAGGCTCCGGAAGATGTCCTCGTAGACCTTCTCTTTTTTCTCCGGATCTGAGATGGCGCCGAAGTCGGCCGCGGTCCCGGTGTCCGTCACGTCTCCGACCTGGAGGGACTGGGAGAAGTTCTCCCGCCAGTACTCCCCGAAGCTCTTGCCGCTCACCGGGACGCCGTCCTTGCGGAAGCTCTCGAAGCAGAAGCGGGACACCTCGTAGAGCGCGTTCTTGCTCAGCTGCGTTTTGTAGAGGTCGATGAAGAGCGCCTGATCGAGGTGCTTCTTGTTCTTGAACTTCAGGCTCTCGACGAGCCTCCGCTTGTCGGCCTCGCGCCGGTCGACCCCCGTCAGCGCCTTGTACATCTTATCGTCGAGGTAGCTCTGGATGTCCCGGACGTTCTTACTCTTAACGAGGCCGTACTGCTGGAGGTTTAGGATCTCCGAGAGCTGCTGGAGCCGGCGCGGGTCGCGGACGTCGGAGACTCGCCGCCGAAAGCACTCCTGCGCCGCCTGCGTCTTCTGGTCCCGCGCCGTCGGCGAATCGCTCGCGGCGAACTGGTTCCGGCGGCGGCATTCGTCGAACTCGCTCGTCTGCCGGAGCATCTCCTCCACCTCGAGGTCGCGGATCTGCGAAGTAATGTTTCGGCCGTCGTCCCGGCCAACGATTTCCGTGCCCGACGCGTAAGCGGGAGCGGTGGAGAGTGCGAGGAGATAGATAAGCTTTTTCATCTGCTTATTTTATCGGAACAACGAAAACGAACCCTTAGCGGGCTTTTGAAACGCTGGCTTTTCAGTGATTCAAACTACATAGAGTCGTTGGAGATGCCAAACAATGACTTCATATCCCGCAATAAAACATGGCTCTTACCGAGGTAGTACCATTGTCTTACGAAGCCGATGAACATGGCCGCGATGAAGCCGTACGCAACACCCGAGTGGACGACCTTGCTGACGAGCCCCGTGTCATGGGCGCCGCCGAGCAGAAACGCGATGGTCCCGAGCA
The DNA here is from genome assembly GCA_044371595.1 of Bacteriovoracaceae bacterium. GTDB lineage: Bacteria > Bdellovibrionota > Bacteriovoracia > Bacteriovoracales > Bacteriovoracaceae > Peredibacter. Next base: position 2,698 of record JBILTI010000080.1, on the reverse strand, counting down.
CGAGCATGAGCATCGTCCACGGAATCGTCTGGCGCTTCGACAGCTGCGACTCGTGGACGTAGCGGGCGACTTTCTTTTTGTACGGCTCCAGGTCCGCCGGTGGCTCTTCGAAGAGCTCCTTCAGGTTCTCGGCGCTGTTGAGCGCCGTCCACACGTTCTCGACGAGCCGGGCGACCCCGATGAAGTAAAACATCACGAACGCCTGAATGAAGATCACGTAAAGGAACGCCGGGATCGCGAGCTGGATGTGTCCGAAGCCGACGTCAAACCAGCCGAACGCGACCGTTGTTACGAGGAGAATTCCCGTCACCATGATGGCTAATAAAAATCTTAGAAGATGGGCCATTGGACTTCCAATTTGCAGTTCGGTTTGTTAACTTCCGTGCTACATTTACCCCATTTTTCCATCATAAGGAATTCAAATGTCCGAACAGACTGGACCTTCCAAAAAAATCCTGGAAAGCTCTCCCTTTTCGGGGATCGCCGTTCCGATCGCCATCGTCTTCGTCGGCGCCCTGATTGTCTTCGGCGTCACGAAGATGCTATCGACCGGAAAGAACCACCGGGACCTCGTCGAAGAGATGAACTCGAAGACGTTCGGAAACCGCTGGGTCGCGGCCTACGAGCTCTCGAAGTTTCTCGCGGGTCAAAAAATTCCGAAAGAGGATATCCCTTGGGTCATCGAGAACCTTTCTCGCGTCTACACAGAATCTGTTGATTCGCGGACAAGAAATTTTGTTGTCTTGGCGCTAGGCAGCTTAAACAACCCTTTGTCCCTACCGGTTTTAAATAGCGCGTTGGATGATCAGGATCCTCAGGTGAAATTTAACGCAGTGGTCTCTCTCGGTAATATGTCGCGAAGCTCCGAAATTAAATGGGGAAAAATTGAAGCTATTCTTGATCAGGACCAAGATCCGGGCCTGAAGCAGGTGGCGCTTTTGACCATTGCTGCACATCATCGCCCAAACGCCGAAGAAAAGGCACTTGCGTACCTTAATTCAGGTGAGCGGACGGTTAGGTACGCCGCAGCAATCGTTCTGGCCAACACCAAGAACCCCGCCGCCATCCCAGTTCTGGAAGAGATCCTTGGCCTTCGTTACGACGTTTCCGAGGCGGGTCAATTAAACGGTGCGCAAGTCGAGGGTCTGAAGGTTAATGTTTTAGAAAATTTGGAAAAATACAAATGGAATGAGCTGTCAGGACTTGTTCAAAAGGTCGAACAACATGACACAAATATTAGAGTAAACACAAAAGCGAAACAGACTCTAAAAATATTGAAAAATTAAAAGTTTACACCCATAATGTGGGGAAAATCAAAGCCCCCATTCTCTAGCGCCAAGATAGTTGGTCTAGATATTTTAAATTTTCGGAGATCTCTCATGAGTGACGACGCTAAGACCAGTTTGAACCGCCGCGAGTTTTTTAGCTTCCTCGCCGTCGGCTGGATCACGTTTGGAGCTGCGACCGCCGGCTTCGCCAGCCTAATCTTCAGATACCTCTACCCGAACGTTGTCTTCGAACCGGCGATGGACTTCATCGCCGGCTTTCCGGACGATTACCCGGAGGGCGTCGACGAGCGCTGGAAGAACGGCTTCGGCGTCTGGATCTACAAGAAAGACGGCCGCCTCGTCGCCATGTCTAACATCTGCACCCACCTCGGCTGTATCCCAACCTGGCTCCCGGCCGAGTCGAAGTTCAAGTGTCCGTGCCACGGCTCCGGTTACTATCCGAACGGCATTAACTTCGAAGGCCCCGCCCCGCGTCCTCTCGAGCGCTACAAAATTTCCCTGAATCCCGAAGGCAAGATCATCGTCGATAAAACAAAAGTGTTCCGTTACGAGAAAGGTGAGTGGAACAGCGATGGCGCCTACATTGAAGTCTAATCTCTAGAGGAAAAATATGTCAGAAGGTTGTGCAAAAAAAGTCGCCAACACCCAGGTCTGGAAAGCTATCTTCCGCCACGGTCCGCCGAACAACGCCCGGAACCGCGCCGGCGTCATCGCCGGGAACGTCTTCCTTCACCTGCATCCGATCAAGCTCAAGAAGTCCGGCGTCGAGCTCGGCTACACCTGGTGCATGGGGGGGTTAACGTTCTTCGTTTTCCTCGCGCTCACAGTGACCGGCGTTCTTCTGATGTTCTACTACCGTCCGACCGCCGAGTACGCGTTCACGGATATCATCGGCCTCCGCGAGCACGTGCCTCTGGGGATCATGCGCGAGCTGCACCGCTGGGGCGCGCACTTGATGGTCATCACCGTCTGGATCCACATGTTCCGCGTCTTCATGACCGGTTCCTACAAGCCGCCGCGCGAGTTCAACTGGGGCGTCGGCGTCGTCCTTCTGATCCTCACAATGCTCCTCTCGTTCACCGGCTACCTCCTGCCGTGGGACCAGCTCGCGATCTGGGCGATCACCGTCGGTTCGAACATGGCGAAAGCGACACCGTTCGCGGGCCACGGCGGACCGGGCGCGGCGCTGGCGCGGATCGGCGACTTCGTCATGGTGTCGGATAAGAACGACGTCCGCTTCCAGCTCCTCGGTGGTCGCTTCGTCGGTGAAGCCGCGCTGCTTCGCTTCTATATCCTCCACTGCGTCTTTATTCCGCTGGTAGTGGCCGTGCTCATCGCCGTTCACTTCTGGCGCGTTCGGAAAGACGGTGGAATCTCGGCCCCACTCTAAACGACTAGGACACATATGA
>JBILTI010000357.1:0-3199 GCA_044371595.1 Bacteriovoracaceae bacterium | reverse complement strand
GAGGACGGAGAAGTTCGAGAACGAGAGGATCTTATTGTCGACGATGAGCTTCCGGACCTCGGCCCGCTGCTTCCGGGCGTTCTGGAGGATCGGCCCGTGGACGTCGGCCATGGCCTTCCGGAAGCTCTCGACGACCTCCGGCGACATTCCCGGCGGCGTGAAGGCCTTGAGCGATTCGGCGAACTCCTCGTAGGCGGCGATGATGTAGCGGTAGCCTTCGACGATCCCCTTGCCGGAGCCGACCTTCTGGAGCTGGTTCACCTCCGAGGCCATCTGGTCGAGGAGCTGGAGTTTGCTCTTCACCGCGCCCTCGAAGACCGCCTGCGGGAACGCGAGCGGTATCTGGTCGAGGCGCTTCTTCTGCTCGGCGACACCCGCGACGATGCGCTCGGCGACCAGGTCGAGCGCGTCGACCGGAATGTCGAGCTTCTTCGCCCGGGCCTCCTGGTAGAAGCGGTCCTGCTTCTGCGCGATCGCCCGCGCCTCGTCGGCCTCGCCGATGTTCGCGAGCTCGCGGCGGAGGTCTTCGTAGGGCCGGATGAGCAGCGGCGCGTTCTTCGGGTTCCCCTCGAGCTCACGGAGGATCCGTTCGTAGGTGTCCCACTGCTCCGCCTTCGCGAGGTTCTTCAGGAGCTCGAAGGAGACCTCAGCGACGGTCGCCGGCGGGAGGCCGCAGCTCCGCCCGGTCTCCCGGACCTCGAGCGCCTTCGGGATGTCGTCGTCCGCGAGCGCGATGAAGACGGCGTTCTTGTAGGCGACGGCCTTGTTGGCGCCCGGCTCGCGGCAGAGCTTCGCCACCAGGCGGTGCGAGAGGTCGGCCGACGGAGCGAACTGCTGCCGCAGGAAGAGGCCCGCGGCGATGCTGAGGTACGAGTCGGCGAACTTCGCTGCGTCGGCGGCCTCCATGTCCCGGAGGGCGGTCGTCGCCCAAGTGTAGCTCTGGGCCGTATCGCCGAGTTCGAAGTAGAGCGCCGCGAGGTTGTAGGCAGCGTTGACCTTGGCCTTCGGTGTGCTTTCGCCGGAGACGTAGATCTGGTGATAGCCGGCGAGGGCCACGCCCTTGTCGCCGCGCTCGAGGGACTGCTGGACGCCCTCGATCTGGATCTTCGTCATGAGCGACCGGAGCGCGTCAGCGTACTTCGCGGAGACCTTGAACTCGCCGGCGTTGATCCGCGCGACGTAGCCCTTGACGGGGCCGTAGTCCCTCTTGGTCCGGTAGTGCTCCATCACCTTCGCGAGCATCGCCTCCTGGGTCTTGTAGTCGTCGGGGAAACTCTTCGCGAAGGCCCCGAGCGTTTTCTCGGCGTCGGCGACGTCGCCGCCGTCGAACTGGGCGTTGAAGAGCTTCACGAAGATCGCCCGCGCGCGGTCCGAGCGCGCGTCGACGGCGACGTAGCGCGAATAGACCGGCACGTAGGAGCGCTCGGCCGTCGCCTTCGGCAGGCCCGGCTGCCCCAGCGCCGCGAGCATGCCCTCGAGGCTCTGCGAGAGGAGCTTCTTGTTGCCGTCGGCGCGGGCGCCGTCGAAGGCGACCACGTAGAGGGTGATCGCCTTCCCGAAGTCGCCGGCCGCGTAGGCGGTTTCGCCCTGGAAGAAGAGCTTCTCCGCCTTCTGGCCCGGGTTCAGCTGGCCTGCGAGTTCGAAGTACGCGATCGATTCGCGGGCCTTCTGCTGCTTCACCTTCGGCACGCTGTCGTACATGTCCGAGGCCGTCGCCTTCTGGAGCTCGGCGGCGTTCTTGTTGACCTGGAACGAGAGCTTTTCGAACTGGGCCTTCTCGAGCGGCGCCTTCTGGTGGAGCGCCACGAGCTCGCGGGCCGTGGCGAGGTGCGCGGCCGTCTTGCTGAACTTGTCGAAGAGGCTAAGCTCCGCGAGGAGAATCTCGACCCGCCGGGCTCGGTCCTTCTCGATCCCCTTGACCTTGCCGAGGAGCTTTTCGGCCTGGTCGAAGCGTCCCTGAGCGGTGATCGTCGTCGCGATTTTGATGAACTGGTCGGTGTACGAGAGGCCCGTGGCCTCGAAGAACTGGATCGCGTCGTTAATCCGGTTCGCGTCCACGTAGAAGATCCCGATGTCGCGCTCGACCTGCGACCGCAGGTCGACGTACTTTCCGCCGGACTTCCGGTGGACCTCGCGCATCAGCGCGATCGCCCGGTCGTAGTTCTTCGTCCGATAGTAGGACCAGGCGAGGTTGAACGCGTCCTTCGTCCACCACTTGTCGTCGTGTGCCTTGAGCGTCGCCTCGTAGAGCGGCACGGCGTCCGCGTACTTCTTATCGTTAAAATAGATGTCTGCCAGCGCCTGCCGGGACTTGCCGAGGATCTTCGGATCCCGGACGCTCCCGACGGCGAGCTGGAAGTACTTCCGCGCGCGCTCGGCGTCGCCGAGCTCCTTGTAGTTGTACGCGAGGACGTAGTAGACCTCCCCGATCGAAGCGTACTTCGGAAACTTCTTCACCACTGCGAGGGCGGCGTCGTTGGCCGCGTCGAAGAAGCGGCTCGACTGGGAAAAGTAGTCGCGCTTGTTGAGGCGGGCGCGCTCCTCCGGCGGGATCGCGAGGTACTGCTCGTTCTCCGCCTCCCGGTAAAGGCGGCCCTTTTCGAGGTTAAGTTCGGCGACGCGGAGGAGCGTCTCCGGGGACCGGTAGTCCTGCTGCTTCGCGAGCCGCGAGACCTCGACGAGCTCTTCGTCGACGATCGAGAGGATCTTCCGCCGGCGCTCGTCGAGGGTCAGCCGGGCCGCGGCCACGGAGTCGATCAGGAGGGTCAGGAGGATCAGGTGCTTTAGCATTCGGACCTCAAGGCAAAGACGTAGTCGCCGAGCTCGTCGGCCCAGAACTCGCCGTTGAAGTTCCAGAAGTATTGCTTGTCGTTGCGGTCGATGTACTTCACGTCGCCGCGCTTCTTCGTGGAGACCGCGTCACTTTCGTAGAGCCGTTCCTTCCGCTGGGCCAGGACCTCGAGCTTGATGTAGCTCATCCCCTGGAACGACGTGTAGAGCTCGGCGTACTTCGCGACGAGCCCCGCGCGGACGTAGGCGCCGATCGACGTCCGGTACTCGTCGGCGAGGACCCGAACATTTTTTATCAGGTTCTCGGTCATGGCGCTCCGGGGCCGCTTCCGGAGTTCGTTGTACTCGCCGATCGCCGCCGTGAGGGCGCTCTTCATCTCGAGGTAGGCGGCGTCCTTCCGGAGCGCCC
>JBILTI010000077.1:0-7112 GCA_044371595.1 Bacteriovoracaceae bacterium | reverse complement strand
TGAACGTCCGAGCGCTCACGACCAACGTCTGGGAGGAGGCGCTCAAGAGGGACCTCCGTTCCAAGTGGTTCGAGACCGTCGAGACCGAGCAGGTGCTCCCGGCCTCCGAGGCCGACCGCGTCCGCGGCGTCCTTCGGGTGCTGGTCTCCGTTGGCCTCGGCACGCGCCGGCAGCTCTTCATCCAGACCTTCGACGCGAAGGCCGTCTCGCGGGGGACGAAGCTTCCGCAGCTCGTCCTCCAGACCGACGAAGTCGACCCGCTCCTCTCGCTCACGCAGGCGGGCCTTGCGGTGAACGGGGACGTGTACTTTAACATCTACGACCGGACCCGGGCGAAGCTCGTCGTCACCCGCGGCGAAGGGCAGCTCGGCGAGTACGTCCTCCGGCACGAGACCGAGGCCGACGTTGTCGCGGGCCACATCGCGAGCTTCGAGCGGGGCGCCAGCCGCTTCTCCGTGGTCCAGTCCCGGGAGGAGCTCATCGCGCTCACCACCGGTGCCGCGGAGAAGCGGGCGAGGAGGCCGAAGCTCCGCTACAGCTTCCTCTCGCAGCGGCTTCTCTCGGAGCTCTACTACCCGGTCACGTACACCCGGGGCGGTCAGCAGCGCCCGGCGCTCTTCGTCGACGCCACGGCCGTGACCGGAAACCGCGTCTACCTCTTCGAGGAGCAGAACGGCGAGCTCGTGTCGAGCGTCCGGAACTCCGTGGTGGTCCCGGCCAACTGCCGGTCCCTGAACCCGGCGTTCAACGCCGCGAGCGGCGCCTACGAGTACGTTTTCCTCTGCCTCGAGGACAACGCGTTCGCGATCCGGACTTACGAACTCAACTAGGTTTATCCGTCCCAGGGAGTAGGGGGCCAACTGATAGGAGAACGATATGATAAAAAAGGAGATCCCATGAAAGCGCAGAAGGCCTTTTCCACGCTCGCTACTCTCTCCATCCTCTGCTTCGGCGTCGCTTGTAACGACGGCAGCGCCCCGGACCGGTACGCCGAAGGCTTCGCCGCCGGTAAGACCGAGGGCCGGACCGAAGGCTACAACTCCGGCAAGGCCGACGGGTACAAGGAAGGCTACACCGCCGGTTACGCCGCCGGTGACCGCGACGGCTACGAGCGCGCTCGGGCGTATTTCGCCTCGGCCGATTACAACACGGGCTTCGCCGACGGCCGCGCCAGCGGCATCAGCACCGGGTACACCCAGGGCTACACGGCCGGGAAAAATGACGGCCTCGCTCAGGGCTACACCAGCGGCTACAACGCCGGCTACGACGACGGAGAGGAGGACGGCCTCATACTCGGTTACAACGAAGGTTACGCCGACGGGGACGCGGACGGCTACGCCGATGGCCTCGCGTTCGCGCGGACCGAGTACACCCGGGGTTACCGGAACGGCTACGACGACGGCTACGACGACGGCGACTTCGGTTACGCCCGGAGCTACGGCCTCTCCGTTGGCCCGACGCCGCGCCTGAGCGGCTACGCCGACGTCCTCTCAGCGTTCCACAACGACCTGATCGACTACTCGAAGATCGAGCTTCCGCGGGAGACCCGCCGGGGCCTCGTGGCCGGTGGCCAGCTGATCCTCTCGGAGACCTCGCTCACGAACAAGGACACGCTCAAGCGCGCGGCCGTCGTCGAGCAGTACGTCGTCCTCGAGATGGCCAAGCAGGTGAAGGGCAAGTTCGGCCTCTCGGCCGACCGGTCGCTCAAGATCGCGAAGGCCGCGAACCACTTCCGCAAGTTCGCGACCAGCCGCGCGCTCACGGCCGACGACACGAACGCCTACGCCGAAGAGATCATCGGCGTCGACTTCAAGTCGATCGAACAGGCCTTCGATAACACCCGCCGCGGGAACCTGTCGGACCTCGGTTCGATCATGGAGAAGGCCGCGGAGAAGAACGGCGTCTCTCCGGAGAAGATGACCGAGATCGTGACCCAGCTCTTTATCTAGCTCTTAAAATTCCTTACACCGGGGAGGAGTCTCCGCAAGGAGACCCTTCCGGTGGGGGGGCGGGGCCAAGCTGGAACCGACCAGCGGTTACTGAACGCATCTTGCATCGCACAATTCTGGCGTTTCCGGTGCCATTTTGGTCCCATTCCTTTGGCAAGCAATTTGCTCAAGGTCTCCCATACAGTCAAAAAGCAGGAAGCTCGTTGATGTGTTTGCTAACCAAAACACAGAATGCATTCCTGTGCATTTCTAACCAAAGGGGAGACCTCATGACTATACAAAAGGGATTACTCAATCTCGCCACCCTCTCGCTCCTGGGCTTCATGTCCGTTGCCTGTAACTCCGGCGGCGGCGGCGCCACCTCTGACCGCTACGCCGAGGGGATCGAAGAGGGGAAGAAGCTCGGCTACAAGAGTGGCTATGACGAAGGCTACAACGCCGGATATAAGGACGGCGACAGCGCCGGCTACGAGCGCGCGAAGGCCTACTTCATGTCCGCCGACTACAAGATGGGCTTCGCCGACGGCGAGGCCTCGGGGATCAAGACCGGCTACCAGCAGGGCTACACAGTCGGGAAGAACGACGGCCTCTCCCAGGGCTACACCAACGGCTACAACGTCGGTTATAAGGACGGCGACGGCGACGGCTACGACCGTGGCTACGACGCCGGCTACGACGACGGCTACGACGACGGGGGGCTGTCGAGCACCTATACCGCGGGCTACAACTCCGGGTACACCAAGGGCTACGACGACGGCGCCGACGACGGCTATGACCTCGGCTACGCCGACGGGATGGACGACGGCTACGACATCGGCTACCGGGACGGCGGCTACGACATCGGCTACCGGGACGGCGGCTTTGGCCTCTCGATCGGCAAGTCGCCGCGGCTCCAGGGCTACGCGAACCTCGTCTCGATGGTCCACAACGACCTCTTCGATTACTCGAAGATCGAAATGCCGCGGCAGACCCGGCGCGGCCTCGTGGTCGACGGCCGCCTGATCCTCTCCGAGACCTCGCTCACGAACAAGGACACGCTGAAGCGCGCAGCTGCCGTCGAGCAGCACGTCGTGATCGAGATGGCCAAGCAGGTGAAGGGCAAGTTCGGCCTCTCCGCCGAGCGGTCGCTCAAGGTCGCGAAGGCAGCGAACCACTTCCGGAAGTTCGCGACGAAGCGCGCGCTTACCGCCGAAGACACGAACGCCTACGCTACGGAGATCATCGGCTCGAACTTCGCCGAGATCACGAAGGCCTACGAGGCCGGGATGAAGGGCGAGGTCGGCGAGTTCCAGGAAGTCCTTGAGCGCGCCGCAGAAAAGAACGAGACGTCGCCGGAGAAGATGGCGCTGATCGTGACCCGGTTCTTCATGTAATCACAACAACGCAATGCCCTCCCATTCGGGGGGGCCTTTTTTTGAGAAAAACGATGAGAAAGCTTTTCGTGCGGCTCCTTCCGCCGCTCAGTTTACTGCTCCTACTGGTGTCCTGCGCGGACAAGTACCAGGAGGGCCTCGAGGAAGGACAACGGATCGGGAAAGAAGAGGGCTATAAGGTCGGCTAAGGAGAAGGAAAGACCAAGGGCGACCAAGCGGGGTACTCCCGCGCCAAGGCCTACTTCGAGTCGGCCGGCTACAACGAAGGATTCCGGGACGGCGAGAGGGGCGGAAACGCCCGCGGATATAACGACGGCTATGTCGTCTGAAGGAACGAGACCTACCCGGGCGCCTATAACATCGGCTATGCCGCCGGGAAGGTGGTCGGGGATAAGGACGGGTACCGCCGCGGCTACGACCTCGGCTACGACGACGGGTTCTCACTGGCGACGGGGACCGGAACGAGCGGAAGCTACTACCTCTCCGTCGCACCGACGCCGCGGCTCCGCGGCTTCGCAAACGTCCTCTCGCTCGCGCACAACGATCTCATCGACTACCGCCGGATCGCTCCGCCGCGGGTGACCGCCCGGGGCGGAGCGAACGGCCGGGTCCTCCTCTCGGAGGTTTCGCTCACGAACAAGGACACGCTGAAGCGGGCCCCGGTCGTCGAACAGTACCTCGTGCTCGAGATGGCCAGGCAGGTTGAGGGGAAGTTCGGCCTATCCGCCGAGCGGTCGCTTAAGGTCGCGAAGGCCGCGAACCACTTCCGGAAGCAGGCCTCGCGCCGCGCTCTCACGGCCGAGGACACGAACGCCTATGCCAAAGAGCTCATCGGCTCCGACTTCACCCGCCTCACCGGCGCCTACGAGCGGGCCCTCCGCGGAAACCCCGGGACCTTCGCCGACGTCCTCGAGCGGGCCGCGGAGAAGAACGAGACGACGCCGGAGAATATCTCCCGGGTCCTCGGAACGTACTTCTTCTAAAACGAAGAAGGCCCGGTTTCCCGTGCCTTCTCTTCTTTCAAGCGATTTTTTTTTCTAGAGCAGCTTCTGGCACGGCGGCGAAACCTGCGCCCGGTGCTGGCGCAGGCACTTCACGACCGCGCCGTCCTTGAACGGCGCGTCCTTGCAGAGCTTCAGCCGGTCGTTCTCGCAGAGCTTGACCATGCTCTCGACCTTCGTCTTCTCGACGACCCGGAACTGCCGGCAGGCGTTCGAGAGGTGCTCGTCGTTGATCCGGAGGCAGTCGTCCTGCTCCCGCGGCGAGATCCCCGGGCGGCAGTGGGTGATCAGGTCCCGGTAGCACGGGTTTGCCTTTATCTTGACGTTTTCGTTGTCCACGAGCTTCCGGCAGGCGGGCGCCACGGCCGCGCCCTTCTTCGTGAGGCAGTCCTGGATGTCGATGAAGCGCACGGCCGCGGGACAGAACTTAGTAGTGTCGTCGAAGCACGGGTTCTTCTTCCGGAGCTCCGCCGTCCGCGCGTCGATGTTCTTCTGGCAGTGGCCCGAGAGCTTCGCGCGGTTCCGGATCAGGCACTTCGGGACCGCGCCCTCGGGACCCGAGACCTCCGCGTAGCAGAGCGAGGCCACGTCCTGGGCGCAGACGTTCTGCACCAGGAGCTTGCCCTTCTTGGCACGGAAGTCGGTCGCGCAGCGCGGGCCCAACTGGGACTCGTTCCGGAGAAGACAGTACTCGAAGTTCGCCGGATCCGACGGAACGTCCGCGCAGAACTCGGCGAGGTCCTCGAAGCACGGGTTCTTCTTCCCCGTGTCCTGCTTGTAGGCGCGGAGCTCGGCCGCGCACTTCGGGGCGAGCGATTCCTGGTAGTCGGAGAGGCACCGGGCGAGCTGGCCCCGGCCGGTTTCGACCCCGGCGCAGAACTTCTTCGCGTCTCCGGCGCATTCGTTGGCCCGCGCCCCGAGGGAGGCGAGCAGTAGCAGCCCAGCGATGAACTTCATCGGAGACCTACGTTAAGAATTTTTGTGGCACGAGTCGCCGCAGTCGGCCGCAGCCTTCGGCTTCTCACAGGAGCCGTCCATGCAGGTCTTCTTCTCTTTGTCGCAGCACGGCTTGGCGCAGGATTCTTTCGCGCAGGCGGCCTGATCTTTTCCGGCGCAGCAGGACTTCTTGAAATGTGAACAGGAAGATACGGAGAGGAGGGCGGCGAGCGTCAAGAGCGAGAGGTGCTTCATAAAAATCCTTATGTAAGTAGGTTGAACAGGGATATTATAGACTAAATGTCCCGCTACACAAAATGACGTCGGTTCTTTACCGCGGGTGACATTTGTCGGAAATTTTTTTCGGGGACCAACTCACGGAGGGGTTATTGATGAGAAAGCTCGGACTTGCCATGTGTCTTTTGCTCGGGGCCCCGGTAGCGGGCGCCGACGAGATAAAGCTCCACTTCCTGCGCTCGCCCCTGGGGATCAACTGGTCGACGCCGTGGAAGTTCGCGACGTCGGCGATCAAGAACTCCCTCGTCCCGCGGCGGGGCCGGCGGACGTACGCGATCAGCCACGTGTTCGTCGAGCTGAAGTGCGCGTCCACCGGAACGCACATCTACCGGGGCATGACCTCGGAGTCGACGTCGACGGCCGTCGAGCGGGACCTCATCTTCAAGCAGAGCTACGGCCTCGGCATCATCTTCCACACCTACCCGGGGAAGCTCGAGAAGGACGACGAGATCGTCCGGGACCTCGCCGACTACCGGGGCTCGGCCCGGCGGAGCGAGCTCGCGATCGACGTCACCCCCGAGGCGTGCGCGCGCATGGTTTCCTACGTCGGAGAGTTCGAGGACCGGGGCTACGGCAAGCTGTACTCGGGCCTCCAGGCCGATCCGCTGAAGCGCGAGGGCGCCGGCTGCTCGGCCTTCGCCGTGAGCTTCCTCCGGATCGCGGGCCTCATGGACGACGACTTTGAGACCTGGAAGCGTATCATCGACGTGCCGAAGAAGTACGTCGGCGGGCCCCTCACGGAGAACCGCGTGAACCCGCTAAAATTCTTCGCGAATCCGTTCTCGCGCTGGAGCGACCGGGTGCCGCACATCCACCTCGAGGCCTGGGATCCGGAGTCCATGCACCGCTGGGTCGGGAAGACCTACCGGGAACTTAACCGCGGCACCTATCGCGGGAACTGGGAGGCGGAGGCGTCACGTGACGGGAACACGCTGAAGGTCCGCCTGGACATGCGGCGGCGGGAGACCCCGACCGGGCCTTTCTGGATCTGATATGTACGAGGTCCTCGGCGGGTTTCCGGTCATCGATAAGCTGGTGGATGATTTCTACGAAATCATGAGCACCGATCCTGTCGCCGAGGACTGCTTCGCCACCCACAGCGGCCGCGACATTCGCGAGTCGGCCGAGAAGCTCAAGGCCTTCCTCTCGGGCTGGACCGGGGGGCCACAGCTCTACCTCGAGCGGTTCGGCCATCCGCGGCTCCGGATGCGGCACTTCCCCTTTAAGATCGGCCCGAAAGAGGGCGACCAGTGGCTCTACTGCATGCGGAAAGCTCTCGCGCGCTCGCCGATCGATCCGGGGATCCAGGAGGAGCTCATGTCCTCGTTCGCCCAGGTAACCGCCATGCTCACCGGTACCCGTGACTGAAGAGGCCGAACGCGAGCTCGGCGAGCGTCGCGAGGCGCCTGCAGGCCTCCGGGACCTCGAGCTCCCGCGGGTAGTACTTCACCGGGGCCCCCAGGAGCGCCCCGCGGTCCCTTAGGGCGAGGTGCTCGTCGAAGGAGATCTTTCCCACCCAGAACGAGCGGAGCTCGGGCCTGTAGAACCGCAGGTGC
>JBILTI010000076.1:0-7127 GCA_044371595.1 Bacteriovoracaceae bacterium | reverse complement strand
GTTCTGAACCGCCTCTTCCCGGGGAACACGATCGAACGGTTCGACCGCGACGAGATCAAGACCTTCAAGCAGCTCGAGGAACGGCTCGCGGACTTCCACGCCGGACGGATCGACCTCATGGTCGGGACCCAGATGCTCTCGAAGGGCCATAACTTCGAGAAGGTGAAGCTCGTTCTCATCCTTGGCATCGACAATCAGCTCAACTTTCCCGACTTCCGTTCCTCGGAGCGGGTCTACCAGACGCTCACGCAGGTCGCGGGCCGGGCCGGGCGATATTCGCAGGACGGGCGGGTTCTGATCCAGACCCTCAACCCCGAGAACAGCCTTTTCCAGATCGTCAAGGCCCACGACTTTCACCAGTTCTACCAGGACGAGCTCGAGATCCGGAAGCTGTGCGAGTGCCCGCCGTTTAAGCGGCTGGCGATGATCCACTTTTCGTCGCGGTTCCAGGATCGGGTCGTGGGCCACGTGAACGACCACGTCGCGACCATGATCCGCGGGCTCGTCGCCCAGCACTTTCCTGAGGTTACGATCCTCGGCCCCCGGCCCGCCCACATCGAAAAGAAGTCCAACCAGTTTACTTGGTCGATCCTGCTGAAATCCGGAGACCTAGGTCAGCTCCACAACCTTCTGAATTCCTTCGAGCTGAACTATAAGACCGTTGGTTCGGTCTCCTATAAAATCGACATCGACCCGTACGCCCTTATCTAACCTCTTAAGTTCCGTGAACCCTCATCCGAATAGAAGGTGAGCTGACTCAACTTTGAGGACAACATGAATAGAATCCCTCTCCTTCTGCTATCGCTGCTCACCGCGCACGCGCATGCCCAGAGCATCTTGAGCTCCCTTACGCAGCATCAGAACTCGCTGCCGGCAACGGCGAACAGGCCGGCGGGGACTCCCGGGACGACGGTTCAGACCACAACGCCGCCGGAGGTGACACCGTCGCAGGTCTTGCGCTCCTCGGGGTCCAAGCGCTGCGAGGAGAACGATCAAACCTCGCTTCCGCTGAACTACGTCACTTCCCTGATCCAGGAGCGCGACCCGCAGCTCCGGATCATGCACGACGGCCGCACCGGCCGGCTCACCGTCTCGGCCCCGGAGATGATCGGTAACTGCTCGTCGATGCTCGAGTGGACGCTGAAGAAACCGGAGATCCACGGACAGAAGGCGTACGCGATCGAAGTGAAGATCAAGCAGGGGGAAAACTGTACCCCCGAGGGCTGCTCGTACCGGGTGGCGAAGGTCGAGAACGGCGAGTTCAAGGAACACCAGTCGATGGTGCTGAAGCCGACGATTAAGGGCTTCGAAGAGTGCCTCCAGCGCTCCGGGGTCGTGGCGAATGGCCGGGTTGTTCCCGGCGCCATCTACACGACGCCGGTGAACGAACGCTTCGACGGCGTCGACGCCTCCGGAAAACTGTACTTCCTCTCCCGGGGGCCGGCCTCCCCGCTGATCCGCGCCCGCCACGGAAGCTTCGAGCACGTCGACGGCTGCGACCACTACGAGGCCGCGCACCCGACTCTGAGAAACCTCCTAACCGCCGAGGACGCGGAACGCCAGCGCCTCGACGCCGAAGCCGAGCGGCTCCGCGACTGCAGGCCCGAAGAGTACGCCCGGCTGGCCGACTTCATCGACAAGTACGAAGGCTACGCGGGCCAGCTCGGTCAGGTGCGGGACCGGCTGATCCTCGAAGCGGCGAAGAAGGCCGCGACGAACATCGAAGCGGGCCGGATGAGGGACGAAGACCTCCGCGTGATCAACGACTTCGACCGCTACATCGTTCAGCCAAAGGTCCAGCGGGCGCGGACGCTGTACGAGGAGATGATCGAGCTCGAGGGCGACGCTAAGAAGGCCAAGCACGACGAGCTCGTCGCGGTCCTCGCGGAGATCGCCGCCCTGAACCGGAGACCCTACTTCACGTCTCAGCATACTCTCCGCCTCGTCCGCGACGGTCGCTTCGACGAAGCGGAACGGCTGAACAGCCTCAAGCTAAACCTCGAGCACCACCAGCGCCTCGGCGCCCGCCAGGACAACGCTGTGATCACCCCGGGGATCGCCTCACAGCGGATCGTAGCGGGCCGCCAGGCCTTCGCCCGCAACCTCGAGACCGAGAAGGAACGCTACGAATACCGTACCGGTCAGACGTCTGGAAAGGCCGCGGAGTTCGAGGGGCTCGCGCGGAGAATGAGAAACAACATCCAGATCCGGAGCCAGAACTTCATGGCCGAGATGCAGCAGGAGGCACTCCGGGTTCAGCAGCCGAACGGCTACTGCTACCGATACTGGAGAAACGCCCAGCGCTGCGTGCAGGAAACCATGGAGCGGCTCCAGGAGCTCCAGAACCTCCTCACGCACTACAACAACATCGATGATGAACGCGCGAAGGAATACGAGGCGAAGGCCCGCGAGTACGCGGAGCTCGAGGCCCAGGGACGCCGGCACATCGCCCAGCAGAACGGTGAAGAACTTCCGGCCGAGCAGCCGCAGACGCCGGCGCCTACGCGGCCGCAGGGGCCAGCGCAGCCGCAGGGACCGAACGCCTACACGTTCGCATACCCTGGCCCCCAGGTTCCGAACCAGCAGCTGTTCCCGCAGCAACCGGGGATGGTGCCGCAGCAGGCGCCGATCCCGGTCATGCCGTACCAGAATCACAACATGTTAGTGCAGCCGAATCCCTACGCCGGTTTCCCACAGGCGCCGCAGATGGGCCCGCAGGCCTATTCCTTCAACTGGGGCGGGGGAGTGCCGGGCCAGCCGCCGATGCCGCAACCGTACGGATATTGGAACCAGCCGATCCAGGCCCACGGCGCCTACTCGATTTACGGTCGTACCTGGTAAAACTCGCTTTAAAACCCAAAAAAAAGCCCCTCCGTAGAGGGGTTTTTTTGGGAAGATTTTAAAACTGGAGCGTCGCCCGGAGGCCCCCGCCGTGGACGTTCTCGAGGGAAAGCTCCTCGGCGGTGTTCGTGAAGGCGTAGTAGTCACCTACGACCCAGTAGCCGTAATAGCCGGAGATCGTTACGTTCGGGTTCCAGAGGTAGTCGAAGCCGAGATCCACCTCGTAGCCATAGGCGTCGTCCTGCTTCTGGGTGGAGTTGAACCGGTAGTTTTCCTCGTGGTGGTAGGCCTGCTTTCCGGCTCCGGCCGTTTCGAGCGCGTTCGCCATGATCACCGCGCCCTTCCAGGTCCACTTATCGGTCTTGTAGTTACCGTAGAACTTGAAGAACCGGGCGTTGGCGATCGAGGAGTCGAAGATCGAGCGACCTCCCTCGTTGATCGCGGCGTAGTTGTAGCGGAACATGAGGTCCGCGACTTGGAAGTTCGGGTGCAGGTACGCGGCCTCGAACTTGCCGGTGTCGCCCTTGTCCCCGGAAACCTGGCCCGCCAGGAAGCCGATGTCCCACTTCGGATTCAGGTCGTACTTCGCTTCGGCGACGTAAGCGTGGGCGGAGAGCTTCGAGGACTCGCCCGGCGAGTAGACGTTTCCGTAGTCGCCGCTCTGGAGCGAGGCCTCGGCGGAGACGCGGAGCTTGCTCCAGCGCTTGGCGACATACGGCTCGATGACCGTGACCTCCGTCCGGCCGCGGTCGAACGAATCGTCCGCGGCGGAGGCGGCGTTGTAGAGGGCGTTGCGGCGCTCGGAGGAGCGCTTGGCATAGAGGACGCTGGCGACGACGTCGCGGTTCTTGTTGTCGTACTTGGCGATCAAGCCGAGCTCTCGGACGTCGAGGGCCCCGGAGGCCTCCCGGGCGCCGGTGGCGCCGTCGTTGTAGTTGGAGATCTTCGCGTAGTGCGGGATGACGCTGAAGTTACCGATCTTCATTTCGGCTTCGATCCCGTCGTACATCGTCAGAAAGCGATCCCAGGGATCGTTTCCGTTGTCGAAGATCATCCCCATCCCGAAGTGCCGCGACATGCGGCCGATCTTGATCAGCGCCGTGTCGGCGTACATCTCCATGTACATCTGATTGATGTTCAGGTCGCTCCGCTGCGCCGGGGTGGTAAAGAAGTAGGAGTTGTTGGCGCTTTCGTCCTGGTTATTGTTGGCGTCGGAGCCGGCGAAGTTCCCCCGGATGTGCCCGGTGGAAAGCTCTCCCTTAAGTGTCACGCCGTCGTTGATGATGATGTTCGGATTTAAGCGGAACGTGTAGGTCTGGAAGGTCGCGTCGCAGTCCCCGTTTCTCATGGCCTGGGTACCGGTCCTCGTACCCGGCGGGGTGTCCGACGGCAGCGGCTTTTCCGCCGGTCCGATGTCGTCGCCGGTCCGGCATGTGTTGCTTAGCATATGGGTGTCGGCCCCGAAGACGCCGGACCAGTCGATCGGAAGGGCGACCGCCGAATTGATGCTCAGGGCAGAGACTAAACCAAAACTCGAGAGGTGGAACTTATTGTTCACTAGAACTCCTTGTAATCATCTAAGAAACCAGTCTTAAAACTATAAGAAATCCCTTCCATAGTGTCCAATCATCCCGGTCAAAAAATATTGAAATTCCTTAAGGATGGCTTGCAAAAAAGGGTTCCTTCATCTATAGTCCTCAGAACTAATTAAGTTTCTGTTGGGGTGTCGACAAGTGGTAAGTCAGCAGATTTTGATTCTGCCATACGCAGGTTCGATCCCTGCCACCCCAACCACCTTCCTCAAAGATCGTTCTTCCTAGGAGCTCCGAGTGAGACGAATGGTTTTAGTCTCTGGTACCTCGAACCCGACGCTCTCAAAAAAAATCTCCGAATTCCTCGATGTTCCACTCGTAAATCCTCAGCTCCGACGCTTCGCCAACGGCGAGATCTACTGCGAGATCGAAAAGAACGTCCGCGGGGCCGACGTCTTCGTTATCCAGAGCACCTGTGCTCCGGTCAACGAACATCTGATGGAGCTCCTCGTGACCGTCGACGCCCTCAAGCGCGCGTCCGCGAATTCGATCACCGCCGTGGTTCCCCACTACGGCTACTCCCGGCAGGACCGGAAGAGCGCGCCGCGGACGCCGATCACGGCGAAGCTCGTCGCCGACATGATGACAATCGCCGGCTGCTCCCGGGTTATCACAATGGACCTCCACGCGGGTCAGATCCAGGGCTTCTTCAACATCCCGTTCGATAACATCTTCGCCTCTCCGGTGATCCTCGATTACATCGTGAAGAACCTCGACCGGTCGAACCTCATCACCGTCTCCCCCGACGCCGGCGGCGTCGAGCGGGTTCGGCACTACGCCAAAAAGCTCGAAGCGGACCTCGCCCTCATCGACAAGCGCCGCACGGGACCGAACGTTGCCGAGGCGATGAACGTCATCGGTGAGGTCGGCGGAAAAGACTGCATCATCATCGACGACATGATCGACACCGCCGGAACCCTCGTCCAGGCCGCCAAGGCCCTACGGAAGAACGGCGCGAAGCGGATCTACGCGGCCGCGACCCATCCGGTGTTTTCGGATCCGGCGATCACCCGGCTCGCCGAGTGCGAAGAGATCGAAGCCGTGATCGTGTCCGACACGATCCCGCTCACCGAAGCGGGGCGGAAGCTCAATAAGATTAAAGTCGTAACCACCGCGGACATCCTCGCGAAGGCGATCCACCGGACCTACAACCACGATTCGGTCAGCTCGCTCTTCATCTGATATGTTTCCCCTGGTCGTAGGCGTCGGAAACCCCGGTTCCCAGTACGCGGAGACGAAGCACAACATCGCTTGGATGCTCCTCGACCAGTCGCCGCTCTTCGGAAGAGCTCCCTGGAAGGCGAAGTTCAAGGGGGTCTACGCGGAGGCTTCGTTCCGGGGCTTGAAGTTCTACGCCCTGAAGCCTCAGACCTACATGAACCTCTCCGGCGAATCGGTGCAGCCCTTCGCTCAGTTCTTCAAGATCTCCCCGGCGAAGATCCTCGTGATCCACGACGAGCTCGACATCCCCTTCGGGCAGGTTCATTTCAAGATGGGCGGGGGCCTCGCCGGGCATAACGGCTTGAAATCCATCGCTCAGTGCCTCGGGACGGATCAGTTCGCCCGGATGCGGATCGGAATCGGACGGCCTCCCCACGGGGACGTTTCGAACTGGGTCCTGAGCGGATTTCACGGGGACCAGAAGATTCAGCTGCCTCTCTTGCTCGAGAAATTGCATGACCCCCTCCAAGCCGCTATGGTAGATGGACTGGGAAAAGTCGGCACGTATAACAAGAAAAACTTACTTGGATAATCTAGGAGTCATTTTATGGGTATGAATTGTGGAATCGTTGGTCTTCCGAACGTGGGCAAGTCGACGATCTTCTCGGCGCTCACCTCGGCCCCGGCGGAGGCGGCCAACTACCCGTTTTGTACTATCGAACCGAACGTCGGCATCGTGCACGTCCCCGATCACCGGCTGGACAAGATCTCCGCGATCGTGAAGCCCGAGCGCCTGGTCCCCGCCGTCACCGAGTTCGTCGACATCGCGGGCCTCGTTAAGGGCGCCTCGAAGGGCGAGGGCCTCGGCAATCAGTTCCTCGGTCACATCCGCCAGGTTGGCGCCATCTGCCACGTCGTCCGCTGCTTCGAGGACAACGACATCGTCCACGTCGCGGGAAAGGTCGATCCGGTGTCGGACATCGAAGTCATCAACATCGAGCTCGCGCTCGCCGACCTTGAGTCTGTGACCAAGCGGATCCAGACGCTCGACAAGTACATCAAGTCGCAGGACAAGAAGGTACAGCAGAAGGCGCTGATCTCGAAGCCGATCCTCGAGCGCCTGGTGAAGACCCTCGAGGCCGGTCTCCCGGCCCGGTCGCTGCCGCTCGACACCGACGAGGTCGACGCGATCTCCGACATCCATCTGATCACGATGAAGAAAATGCTCTACGTCTGCAACGTCGACGAGGCGAACCTCCTCGAGGAGAACGAGCACGTGAAGAAGGTCCGCGAGATCGCCGCGAAGGAAGGCTCCCAGGTCATCACCATCTGCGGGAAGATCGAATCCGAGATCGCGGCGCTCGAGTCGAAGGAAGAGAAGGACGCGTTTCTGAAGGACATCGGCATCGAGGAGTCGGGCCTCTCGAAGATGATCCGCGCCGGCTACGACATGCTTGACATGAAGACCTACTTCACCGCCGGAGTAAAGGAAGTCCGCGCCTGGACGTTCCCGAAGGGGTCGAAGGCCCCGCA
>JBILTI010000075.1:0-7144 GCA_044371595.1 Bacteriovoracaceae bacterium | reverse complement strand
CGGGACGAACTTCCGCGCCGGCGCGACCGTTCGGCTCGTGAACGGGACGGCGGTCTTTACCTGCACCTCGGTCGCGGTCGCCTCCGACACCTCGCTCTCGTGCGTGGTCCCGGCGGCGACCGCCGCGTCCTATACAGTCTCTGTGACGAACACCGACTCCCAGAGCGGGAGCCTCGCGAGCGGCTACCGCTACCGGGCGACGGCGACGATCTCGTCGGTCTCGCCGTCGACGGGAAGGCTCGCCGGTGGCCACTCGGTCACGGTCACGGGCACCGGCTTCGAAACCGGCGATACGGTCCGGATCGGATCCGTCCTCTGTACCTCGACGACCTTCGTCTCCGCGACGCAGTTAACGTGTATGACCCCGGCGCAGGCCTCGGGCCTCTACGCGGTCTCGGTCGTCTACGGGGGAGGGACGGTCACCCGCACCTCCGCGTTCACTTACCTCCCGGCGCCGACCGTGAGCGCGATCTCTCCGGTGCGGGGGTTCCCGACCGGCGGTACCCTCGTGACGATCACGGGAACGAACTTCCTGAACGGCGCGACGGTTCAGATTGACGGAAACTCCTGCTCCGGCGTCAGCGTCCTGAGCACGACCTCCCTCCGCTGCACCACTCCCGCGGGGATTGGCGCGACCGACCCGGTCGTGGTCACGAACCCCGATCTCCAGGCGAGCGGGAGCACGGTGACCTTCTCCTACGAAAACTTCGCCGACCTCGCCTTCCTCACCGGAACCACGAGCCCGACGCCGCCGAACCCGGATAGCTACGGGTCGACGACGACGAACGTCACGCACACTTTTACCCTCATTAACAACGGGAACGTGGACTCGACGGGAATCACTCTCGCCATAGGGGGAACGAACGCCTCGGCGTTCTCGCTCAACAACACCTGCTCCGCGACCCTCATGCCCGGATCCACCTGTACGTTCCAGGTTACGTTCCTCGGCGGAACGCTCGCCGCGGGAACCTACAACGCCGTCATCAACGCCGAAGACGACTCGCTGGCGGCGCCGGTTACAAACCTCCTCTCGGGAGTAAAACCATGATGAAGTTCCGTGCCCTCCTCCTCGTCGTCGCCGCCGCACCGGCACTCGCCGCGGGACTTTCGGGCCAGTGTGAGAAGGAAGCGCGACGGTTCGGCGACGGCTCGGGTCGCGACGTGATCTCCGCGGAGTGCGTCGCGCACGTTTCCCGTTCGGCGCGCGTACAACAACGAAAGCGCGGCCCCGTCTCCGGCGTCCGCGCCGCGGGCGCGGAGACGATCATCCTCGTGCAAGATCCGAAGAGCAAGATCAAGGGGCAGAACCTGATCGCCGGTAAGTACACGGACCTCGCCGACGGCGTCGCGGCCCTGGCGATCGACGAGAAGCACCGCGAGTTAGCCGCCCTTACGAACTCCGGAGACGTCCAGTTTTACTCGATCGCGGTGACCGGCAACGTGGCGCCGCTCAGGACGATCCGCCACAAAGAGCTCGACGGCGGTACGGCGGTCGCCGTGAACGGCGAGGCCGGGCACGTGTATGTCCTGAACGGGAAAAAGCAGGAAGTCCTGGTCTTTCCACGGACCGCGAACTTCCACTCGCAGGAGGGGAAAAAGAAGCTCTCTCCGGTGAAGATCTTCCGTGATGTTGCGGGCGAGGAGCTCGTCGTCGCCGACGACGCGCTCCTCGTGGTTGACCTCGGCGGCGGCGGCGTAACCGTCGTCGATCTCGCGACCTCGACGGTTCGCGCGCGCCTTAAAATTCCGACCGACTTCGCGCCGGTCGAAATCGTTTACGATGGGGTCGCCCGGTCGCTTAACCTGGTTTCCGGAACCAAAGTTCACCGGGTTCTGATCCCGAAGGCCCCGACGCCCTAGCCGCCCTGGCCGATGTCGTAGTTCTTTTGTTCTCCGGCGACTCCGTTCTTCATCTCGGCAGTCCGGGATTTACCCTGCGTATCCCAGTCGTTTCCCTTGCCCGCCTTCGAGCGCTGTTCCTTCAGCACGTCGTTGATCAGGTTAAGCGAGTAATCCAGGATCCGGGAAAACTTTCCTTTCTTACCGGTACTCGTGTCTTTCATGGTGTCCTCCTTAGGTCAATGTCATTGACGTTGCAGGATAGGGGCCAGCGCGCGCCGAGTGGGGCGCTCAAGTATCGAATGGCCTTGAACTGATCCTAAAGCTCGCGCCGGGGCGACCGACACGCTTGAGTGTATGATGACCTTCCTCGCGTTGCTCCTTACCGTCCTCGTCACCGTCGCCGCGGCCTGTCCCGCGGAGAACCACATCTTTCTGATCCACGGGATCGGCGGCAGCGCCCGGAGCTTCGGGGCCCTCGGCGAAGTGCTCGAGGGCCGCGATCCCTGTTATCGGGTCCGAACGTTCGAATACAAGACTGGAATGGCCGGCCTCTCCGCCCGCGAGTTTTCCCGAAGCTTCGAGGCGCGGGTCGAGTCTCTCAAAAGAGCGGGAGCGATCGGCCCGGAGGACAAGATCTCGCTCATCATGCACTCCCAGGGCGGCATCGTGGGGCACCTCTGGATGAACCGGGTCCGAGCGCGTGATCCGGAGACGTTTGCCCAGGTCGACGCCTTCATCACCCTCGCGACGCCCCACTGGGGTGCTGACCTCGCGAACTTCGGTCACGGGGTCGTTCGGACGCTTCCCAATCGCTGGGAAGACCTCTCGCCGCTGGGCCGCGGGGAGCTCAACGAGATGAGCTTCGGTTCCGCGACGATCCGGGACCTCGCCGCGGGCGTGCCCCTCGTCTTCACGGCCCGCGGACCGAGGCCCCTGGCCGTCGCCGGATTGCTCGGCCCCACGGCGGAGTCTCCCCGGGAGGACGACGCGGCGGTGCCGGTGTACTCGGCGAGGCCGGAGCTCCTTCGCGCCGTCGTCCCGGTGGAGCTCAGCGAACGCCGCGGCCGGATCCCGGCCAGCGTCTTCGAAAAAACATCTCCCGTGCCCTTCGTCGTCGTCCGGGCCTCGCACGTGCGGCTCTGGACCTTCGGGATCGCGTCGATCCCCCGATCCTGCCTGACGGGGTGCCGGCATCCGACCCTTCGGTTGATCCTCGATCACCTCGCGGGGCGCAGGATCGCCGAGGCCGGGCCCGAGCTGCGCCAGTATCGGGTAACGGTCTTCGTGGCGGGGGATTCCGCGCGGATCGACGTCGCTGCCACGAAGCTCTCGCTGCCGGTGCATTTTCCGGTTCCCTTGGAGGAGCGCCTCGGCGGGTACCGGGGGAAGGCGCTGCTCGGGGAGGGACGAGCCTTTACGTTTTCGGGGATTCTGGAGGCCCCGGGGCGGCTCGTGGTGCCGGTTCGCTTCCGGATCCGGAACCTCGAGCGCGTAATCGAGGTTCCCGTCGAGGGTGGATATTCGACGATGCTCGAGCTTAACCTAATCTAAACGCGCCGAGGCGCGGGTCAGCATCGAGATTCAACGAGTTACTTCAACTTAAGGTTCGATGTCATAATTATCGAACCTTGCGAAGCTTTCCTTTGCTTTATCTCTTTGCTACATTGACCTCAAACAAATCAAGGACCCCGCTTTGAATATTGAGACCCAAGCCGCATCTCCGGCGGCCCCATTTTCGTCGTTTTTAAACATCCCGACCCCCGCCGATGTGACCGCTGTAAAAAACGAGCTTGAGCTGAAGTCCATCTCGTTCTACCAGCAAGAACTTAAAAAGGTGCTCCCCGAGGAAGTCTTCCGCCGGACCCCGTGGCGCGTGACCTACCTTGTCGCGTTCCTCGCGATCAACGTTTCCTTGATCGCTGTCGTCCTCACCCTCGACCCGGCCTGGTACTACAAGCTCCTGATCGCCTTCGCCATCGGCCAGCTGAACTCGAGCATCGGCTTCTTCGCGCACGAGACGCTCCACGGGTCGATCGTCAAAAGCCGCTTCCTTCAGTCGCTGATCGGTACCATCGGTCTCGCGCCGTTCCTCGTTTCCCAGACCTACTGGCGCTTCTGGCACAACAACCTCCATCACGGTAACACGCAGCTCATCTACAAGGATCCGGACGCGTTCCCGACGCTCTCGGTTTACAAGCGAAGCAAGTTCATGCGCTTCGTCTTTAACCTTTCCCCGGGCTCCGGGGGACCGCTGAGCTATTTCTATTTCTTCTACTGGTTCTCCTTCCAGTCGATCATCAACCAGGCCTACATGCGGTTTAAGAACAAGATGTGGGACAGCATGGATCACCGGACGGTGACGATCGAGTTCGGGGCGATCTGCGCGGCGGCCGTAGCCTACCTGTGGTTCATCGGCCTCGAGAACATCCTCTGGCTCGCGATCCTCCCGGCGCTCGTCCAGAACTACGTGATCCTGAGCTACATCTCGACGAACCACAACATCTCCCCGCTCACGAAGATCAACGATCCCCTCGCGAATTCGCTGACCGTCACCGCGCACCCGGCGATCGAATTCTTCCACTTGAACTTCGGCTACCACGTCGAGCACCACCTCTTTCCGCGCGTCTCGTGCGCGCACGCCAAGACGATTCACAAGCATCTGAAGGAGATGTACCCCGAGAAGTACAAGACCATGCCCAAGTGGAAGGCCCTGAAGTACCTCTACCAGACGCCGCGGATTTACAAGTCGTCGAACGAGCTCATCCACCCCAAGACCCTAAAAACCTACCCAACGATCTAAGAAGGTTCTCTGACCCTCACTTCTGGCACTTGGGGCAGTAGTAGGTTCCCCGTTGCGCAAGGATGATCTTCTTTACCGGCGTCACCTTACACAGTTGGCAGATCTTCTGATAGAAGACGACGAGGTGCTGGACGCCCTTGCCCTTCTCACCGGTCGAGTCGCGGTAGCCGCCCTGGAACGTCGTTCCGCCGGAAGCGAGGGCCGGATCGAGGACGGCCCGGATGGCCCTCAGGATCTTGGGAAACTCGTCCTTTCGGACTTTCTTACACCTCCTCGTCGGACGAATGCCGGCGCGGGCGCAGATCTCGTTGGCGATGTAGTTCCCGGAGCCGGCGAAGAGCTTTTGATCGAGGAGCGTGACCTTGAGGTCCCGCTCGGGAAAGCGCTTGATCGCACTTGTAAGGTAGTCGAGGCCAAAGTCCGGGTCCGCGAGGTCCGTCCCGAGCTCCGCGAGCTTCGCCGCCGCGTCCTCCGCGGAGTAGTAGTACATGTGGCCGAAGCGGCGGGGGTCGTCGTAAGCGAGGGTGATCCCAGGGCCGCTCAGCGTGAGGTGCGTATGCTTCGTCGTCTTGACCTCCTCGCCGACGAGCCAGGTGCCGGTCATCCCGAGGTGGGAGAGGAGGTGCGAGCCGTCGTCGAAGACGAAGTCGAGCATCTTTCCCTTTCGCTTGATCGTGACGATGGTCTTGCCGGTCAGAACGAGGTCGGTGTGGAGGATATTCTGCTTAAGTTCGCGGGTTGTGGATACCGAGACCACCTGAAAGGGGAGGCGGTCGGAGAGCTGGAGGCGGATAGTTTCGACTTCGGGTAGTTCGGGCATATCACTTAACCTATTAAAAATTCTAAAAAACTGACACACTGAGCGCTGCCCGAATTGGGCCCAAGCCAACCTAAGCCAACTCAAGCCAACCGGACAGAGCTTTTAGCGTGTTTTATTCATTGATAGCACGACGGTGCTGTTTTAGCGATACGACGTTATCAAAACTGGCCTCAACACTCTTTCCACGAACACTTCGAAGGTGCTCCATGATGCGCTCTGAGAATAATTTTTGATCATCCTCGTCGCACTTTGAATAGTGATCTGCGAGTTTTAAATCTTTGTGGCCTGTCATCGCCAGAACCGCATCGAGTCCTCCGCCCACCTGCCGAGCAAGCTTCGCCATCCCATGCCTTAAGATATGTGTTCCCGTGTACGGGACACCACTTTTTCTCTGCGCCTCTCGGTAGTTCACCTGAATAGTGCAGTAATTTAGTGGTCGCCCTTCTACATGAAACACAAAATCACACCCCAGCTGCCTGAACGCTTCTCGCCGTTTTAAAATCTCCATGATCTCATCGGTGATAAACACCGCTCGTGATTCACGGTTCTTTGGAAACGGTTTCAGCTCTAAGAAGACTTTACTCGAAGGTGTAAACACACAGGTGTGCTTAATCAGCATGCGCCGGTTTCTGAGATCCACATTGCTCCACTGAAGTCCTGCAATCTCACCGATTCGTCCCGCGCAGTAAAACTGCATTTGAGCGAGGTCTCGGTAAAGTGGCTGCAAGAACTCAAAGAAGCAAAAGGCACTCTCGACGTCGATCTGTTTTTTCTTATCAGGCAGAGGCTTAATAAAGCCCATTTTCTTGTGCTTAGTTTTTACTGGATTGGTCAGGTGAAGAGCTTCTTTTTCAAATTGCTCACTCTGTTTGTACCAGTTAAAAATCGTCACAAAGATATTAAGCTCATTATTAAGATTACATCTTCCTGCGGTTCCGCGCCTTCCTTGGTAGTCCTCATCGCTAAAGTGCTTCATCCAGTGTTGAACCCAATTGGTGATGAAAGAGGGTGTGATCTCACTCATGGGTGTATCGGCCACATGCTCCCACAAAACAAAGCGCCGCTGCCACATATTTCGAGTGGAAGTAGCGAGCAGTGGGAAATGGGTCCGCTGCATCTCAAGCCAGACTTCACGTAGGGTAGAGGTGCTAGAAGTTGAGGATTCTGGAGAGAGTTCTTCCTCCAGCTCCATCCTCACCGGTACACTTGCCTCAGAGCCGTTGAAGTGCTTTTGCCAAGTCTTGGCATCAAAAAGGCTCGTGAAAGTTTTCTGGAAGTTCTTCCCATTCACCTTCTTCATCGCCAGATAATTGCCTGAGTTCTCTTGGCGGTAAATGCCAACAGTGCCTTTGATCTTTTTGTATTTGTACTTACTCATAGTTCTCCTTTTACCCAACAAATGATTTCGTTAGGAATGAACCAGAGTTTTCCACGTCTTTTTCGAAAAGGTATCTCGCCCTCGGATACGAGGTTATAAATGGTTCCCTTCGTATACCGAGTAAACTGAGCTACCTCATCAACTCCCCATATTTGATTGTCAAAGAACGAATTCTCCCCACTATACCCCTTCTTTTTCATTCTGAAATCTCCTAATTTCCCAACTGGCCCGCTTAAAATTTCAATCCCCAATCTCGCACAGAAGCTGACTCCCTGAAACCACAACTGGTTGGGTGAGGGGAGTC
>JBILTI010000074.1:0-7225 GCA_044371595.1 Bacteriovoracaceae bacterium | reverse complement strand
ATCGAGTTTTTCTGGAGCGAGAAGACCTGGAAGCCGCCGGAGTCCGTAAGGATCGCCCGGTCCCAGCCCATAAACTTGTGGAGGCCTCCGGCCTTCGCGATGAGCTCCGAGCCCGGCGTGAGATGCAGGTGGTAGGTGTTCGAGAGCAGGATCTGGATCGAAAGGTCGACGAGCTCCTTCGGCTGGAGCGCCTTGATCGCGCCGTGGGTGCCGACCGGCATGAAGACCGGCGTCTCGATCGGGCCATGGGGCGTTTCGATGATCCCGGCGCGGGCGCCGCAGTGCTTGTCGACGTGCTGGACCTTAAATTTAAAATGCTGGTTTACTTCCGAACGAACGTTCATCGTAGAAAATCCTTTGGGCAAAGTTGTTTTCAAGACGGCGAACCGCCTGCGTCTCCAGTAAAGGAATTTGGATGGCCGGACACTATCAGATCCTCCTTCCTTTGTTGAGCTTATTTCTCGTGAGAGTAGATCTTACAGACCTTTTCCCGCTTTCCCTGAGCGGGCGAGTCCTCGAGGTTTATGACGGGGACACGCTGCGCTTCCGGTCCGGAAGCTGCGAGCTGCGGCTCCGGTTAGCGAAGATCGACGCGCCGGAGCTCGCGCAGCCGTTTCTCTCCGGGCGTCCCGAGGCCGGCGCCGTCGCCCGCCGCTGCCTTCTTTCGGCGCTGGGGCGCGGGGACGTCGTCGCGCGGCTCACCGGCCGGGACCGCTACGGCCGCGTCCTTGGGGATCTTGATGACGTGAGCTACCGGCTGGTGCGGCGGGGCTGCGCGACGATCTATCCCCACGCCGTCTTCCGCTCCCGCGCGGAGAAGTTCCGCTTCCTCCGGGCCCTCAAACGCGCGAAGGCGTCGAAGCGAGGCCTTTGGCGGTTCGGTGGGATCGATCAGCCGAAGCAGTGGCGCCGGATCAGTAAACGAAGCGGATACCGCCGGTCGCGCCAATAAGTTCGTTCCCGAAGGCCTTGTCGACCTGGGCGAAGATGTTGACGTAGGGGAGGTTCAGCTGGACCCCGGCGAAGCCTCGGGTGAGGATCGAGTCGACCTTCCCCGAACCGTTGATGTTCGCCTCGGCCTGGACCGTGGCGCCGGCGCCGGCGTCGCCGTTCGTGGCGTCGCCGTCGGTGTCGTACCGGAGCGTCGTCGGATCCGCGTTCAGGGCGCCGTCGCCCTTCGCCTTACCGAAGTTGAAGTCGACGCCGAGGCCCGTGTAGAGGGAGATGAAGTAGAGGAGCTGGACGTTGGTGGAGATCTCGAGCGGGATCGACTGCGTGGCCACGTCAATCGTCGCCTCGGGCCGGCCCTGGATCTTCCCGCGGACGTGGTCGTCGTTGCCGATCCCGCCGATGTTCTCGTCGACGTCTTCGGAGAGGCTCGTGTTGAACGTCAGCCGGGTCGAGTTGTACTCATAGCCGGTGTGGACCTTGATCCCACCCCACCGGAGGATGCTGTGGCCCACGGGCTTAACGAGGTCGTAGCTCACGTGGAACCCGAAGGACGTCAGGTCGCCGTTGATCTCGTCCTTGTCGCCGTCGCCCATCTTCTGTTCGAGGTCGTAGCTCAGCCAGTTGGCGTAGACGTTGAGCCGATCGGTGTAGAGGCCCAGGATCTTCTCCGCGTCCATCCAGCTGAGGTTTGTCCCGATGACGAGGCCGCCCTGGACGCCGACGCCGGAGAGGTCCGAGTCGGTCTGCTTGTCTTTTTTCATGTCGGCCCCGACGCCGACGCCGGCGCCGATGAGGAACACTTCCATCCGGGAGGCGTAGTCGGAGCCGATGCCCTTCCCGGCCATGACCGAGGAGTTCGCCATGCCCTGCATGAGCCGGCGGGGATTCTCCGTGCTCGGGAAGTCCTTGTTCACCTCCGACTCGATCTCCACAAGGGCCGCGTCCCAGGCGTTCCGGAGGGCGGCGTTTCCGGCGAAGGCGCCGTAGTTCGACGTCGTGAGCTTGAACAGCTGCGCCGATGAGTCGAAGGAAAAGAGGCCAAAGCCTAGCACGGTGGCGAAAAAAAGTAGTTTCTTCATAGCGTCCTTCCCTCGAATCGGGGTGTTAAAGCTTCCATGGTAAGGCCTTTCCCCGCCCACCGGAATTCAGAATTTTTTACCGCTTCCCCTGACAAACGGTCGGGGGGCGTGATAAACAGATCCCATTTTGCTTGAACCCCCTTAAAAGGCTCTCCCATGTCGTCCTTCATCACTCCCGAACTCCACCCCGGCCTCGCGGGCTACTACGAGGAGCACGGCCTCAAGGCCGCGACGGCGGTCCAGAAGCGGGTTATTCCGGAGCTGACCGGTCGGAAATCGATCATCGTCCTTTCGGAGACCGGGTCCGGGAAGACGCTCGCCTACGCGCTCCCGATCGCGAGCAAGCTCAAGGAGCAGGAGGAGCGCGGCGCCGCCAGCACCCTGAAGGGCGCCCCGCGGGCGCTGATTGTCGCCCCGACGCGCGAACTGGCCGGTCAGATCTACAGCGTCTTCAAGGGCATCTCCTACCACCTGAAGCTCCGGGTCCGGGACCTCACCGGCGGCGACACGCACGCGAAGATGAAGTCCGTGGCGAACAGCTCCTACGAGATCCTCATCGCCACCCCGTCGCGGGTCAAGAGCGCGATCCAGAAGAAGGAGCTTAACCTCGGGCAGCTGCAGTTCGTGATCTTCGACGAAGCCGACCAGCTCTTCGACATGGGCTTCAAGAAAGACCTCGACTTCATGATCGAATACCTCGACCTCAACATGGCCCAGCTCGGGTTCATCACCGCCACGCTCCCATCCGAGGTCGAGAGCTACATCGTCGAGAAGTTTCCGGCGGTGACGTTCTCCCGGATCGCCTCGGACACCTCGCACGCCCCGCAGACGCGGATCGAGACGTACAACGTGAAGGTCACGCCGGCCGAGAAGGACATGGTGGTCCGGATGTTCCTCGAGAAGCAGGCCCAGGGGCGCGGGATCATCTTCACCAACCAGCGGAACCAGGCCGAGGACCTCTTCAAGTACCTCTCGGAGAAGATGCCTAAGCTGAAGCTCAAGCTCCTCCACGGGGACCTCGAGAAGAAGGAGCGCGAAGCGGCGATCACGGCGTTCGTTGAGAAGAAGGCGCAGGTCCTCGTCGCGACCGACGTCGCCGCCCGGGGGATCGACATCAAGGACCTCGTGTGGGTTCTGAACTATGGCCTTCCGAAGACCGGTATCTACTACCTTCACCGCTGCGGCCGCGTCGCTCGGGGCGGAAAGAAGGGCATCGTCTATAACCTCGTCGCCCACCACGACGCGAAGATGATCGCGCAGATCAACGAGGCGATCGCGAACCAGAAGCACCTGAACCTCGACGTGATCCCGGAAGCGAAAATGAAGGACGAGAAGAAGGTCGTGAAGAAGGTCGTCGAGAAGAAGCCGGCGACGTTCCGGGGCCAGGCGCCGCGCCTGCGCGGCGAGGCCCGGCGGCAGAAGACCGAGAAGGAAATCCGGAAAGAGGGTCCTGTAAGGCCACCCCGGAACCGCGGGATCAAGCGTCGTCGGTGAAGCGTAAGATCTCGTCCTTCATCTTGAGCGTGTCCTCGTAGCCGAGCTCCATCAGGGGCTTGGTGTACGATTGGTCGAAGGCGAGGTAACTCAGGAGATCGAGGCCCTCGTTCTCCGAGACGCCGATGCCCTTCAGGAGATAGCGAAGGATCGGCGGGAGCTGGTCGGCGATGTTCGTCGTCATCTTCCCGAGGTCCCGCGAGGGCCTGATGAGGAGAATCGGGATGGTCTTGAGCTCCGGGTGGGCCCCCTCGCGGATCAGCTCGTTGATCCGGAGGAGCCGTTCGACGTCGGCGTCGAGGGAGTCGAGGAAGATCGCGTTCAGCATGATGCCGGCGACCTGGCCGAGGGTGGGATTGGAAAACGGGGCGAACGCCTGGTTCTTCATCCGCTCCCGGTGGTGCGGGTGCCGGACGCCGATCGCGATGAGCTTCTCCGCCCCGAGGTGGATGGCCGGGGAGAGCGGCGTGGTCTGGCGGATGCACCCGTCGCCGTAGAAGCTTTGGCCGATCTGCACCGGCGGGAAGAAGAACGGGATCGCGGCCGAGGCCATGAGGTGCTGGACCCGGAGCTGGGTCCGGGACGAGAAGCGATCGGAGCGGGCCCAGTCCCGGATCTCCGGATCCCCCTCGTAGAAGACGACGTTGGTGCCGGTGTTGTAGTTCGTCGTCGAGAGCGAGATCCCGTGGAGGAGCTTCCGGTCGACGTTTTTACTGATGTCGCTAAAGTCGACCTCGCGTTCGGCGAGGGAGCGGAGCGGCGCCGTGTCGAGGAGATGGTTGACCGTGCTCCCCTTCGGCGAGAGCCCCCCGAGGACCGTACCGGAGATCCACTTGACCCCGAGGTCGGAGATGGTCCGCGCCCGCAGGTCGTAGACGTTCTGCGGCTTCACGCGCAACCACAGGTCGTGGAGGTTCCGAGTCGCGACGTCCCAGTTCTCGCAGTTGGCGCCGAGGTAGGTGGCGTTGATGGCGCCGGCCGAGTTGCCGGAGATCACGTCGAAGAGGAGCGTCTTCCGCCCGAGGATCTCGTAGATCGCCCTGACGCTGCCCACCTGGTATGCTGCTCTTGCGCCCCCGCCGGTCATGACGAGGCCCGAACGTTTGGCCATGGTTTGATTATGGCCCAATCGGGACAAATAGCTAGTTAAGTTTTCCGGCGAGGAGGCAGGCCCCGAGGATGGCGCCGCGGGCGTCCGGGTGGCGGAAGCCGTCCCCCGTGAGCCAGAGGTTCGCCGCGACCTCCGCGTACGGCGCGGAGAGGTGCGTCTTCGGGAGAACGTAGCGCCACTTCTTGAGCTCCTCCGCGGCGATGGAAGGCTTCGCCGAGAAGCCCGCGGAGAACTCGTCCCGGAGCACGGCCAGCGCTGCGGCCTCGGGCCCGTCGAAGAGCTCGTCCGAAAGTTCCGGGGTTGCGCGGACGACGAAGCCCCGGGGGTGGAGGCCCCGCTCGCGCATCGCAAGGATCGAGTGGAGCCGCGGGGAGCGGGGCCGGTCCGGAGCGACGGTTTCCGTCGTCACGAAGAGCGCCATGACCGCCTTCGTGTAGGAGACCGACCGGAGCTCGTCGGGGAGGGAGAGGCGGTTCTTATCGAGGAGCTCGATCGCCTGCGGCAGTGGCGCCGTGACGACGACGTCGTTGGCGAAGAACTCTTCCCCCGTGTCGGTGCCCACGACCCAGCCGCGGCCCAGACGACGGAGGGATTCGGCGCGGGTCCCTTTGCGCACGTCGAGGCCCCGCGCGAGGGCCTTCGGAAGCCGGGTCATCGATTCGTTGAGGAAGAGGCCGTTTGGTGCGGCGCGGACCGCGTCCCCGAGGCCGTGCGCGCGAAGGAGCTCGCGGACGAGGGCATCGTCGGGGAGGAACGGGGCGCCGTGGTCGAGCCCCAGGTCGTCGATCCGCCGGGTGGCGACGCGGCCTCCGAGCCCCCGAGACTTTTCGAGGATCACGGTTTTCCGGCGGAGGTCTCGGGCGAGGCAGAGGCCCGCGAGGCCCGCGCCGACGATCAGAACGTCCGTCACTATCACGGGTTCGCTCCGAGGACCTCGTCGAGCTCCTGCTGGCTCCGGATCCGGCGCGTGTTCTTCCACCGGGCCGCGGTGGCGGCGTCGTGGTCGAAGTCGCCGAGGAGCCAGACCTTGACCTTCGGCGAAAGAGAATTGATCACTTCGTCGAGGAGACTTTGGAGCTCGGCGTCCCCGTGGACCCGCGGCGGGACGCTAAGGATCAGGAGGTTCGCTTCGGTCGCCTTCACGGCGTCGATGATGCTCGGGCCCGGGAGGTTCGAGTTAAGGTAGTAGAAGTGCTTCTTGTAGTGGCAGCAGAGGAGCGCGCTGATCAGGAGCGGAAACGTGTGGTGCTCCTTTTCGACGCTCGTGAGCACGATGCGGTTCGTAGACTTGAGGCCCCGTTCGAAGTGGGAGTAGATGATGTTCCCCGCGTGGAACTTCGCGATGGCGAAGAGGGCCTGTGCCTGCGCGTCCTGGAAGAGCGTGCGCTCGCACCGCGACCGGACCTCGCGGATGAGCGGTTCGAGGATCTCGAGCGCGAAGGTCTTCGGCTCGAAGGAGGTCTTCGCCTGCCCCAGGAGCTGGGAGATCGCGTCGACCTTGTACGCGCCGACGGCGTCGAGGAGCTTCGCCTTCACTTCCTCCGGGGCCAGGTCCCGGCGGACGAGCGTCGCGGCCGGAACGAGCTCCGTGTTCTGGAGGAGCTTATGGTATGTGTCACGGAGTTCGGCGTCGGGGAGCCGCGCGATCTGACTGATGTTGGTCCCGAGATGCGTCAGCTGCGAGAGCATGATCAGCCGGTCGACCTCCGCCTCGGAGTAGAGCCGACGCCCGTTCTCGGTCCGCGCCGGGGTAAGCGCCTGGTAGCGCTTTTCCCAGGCGCGGATCGTGTGGGCGGAGAGCCCCGATAACTGCGCGGCCAGCTGAATGTTGAACTTTTTTGCGTCGTCGTTGGCCATGTTTATTACCTCTGAGTTACTCTAGCCGAGGTCCCCGCGGGTTCCTAGTATCACCGGCGGGTGTCGAGAATTTGTATACGAGGTGGGTGGCAAATTAATCCCATTTCCCGCTTAACCGTTCCAGATTAATTAGTTAGAATAAAATTAGACTCTACGTTAATAAAAATTTAAGAAGGTGATCCGATGAAAGTGTTAGTAACCGGCGCTACGGGCTTCGTAGGACAGCGAGTTGTGCGGCAGCTCCTAGAGGGCGGCGACCAGGTGGTCGTCCTGACCAGAAACATCGCCAAGGGCGCGCTCCATCTCGGTAACAAACCCCAGTATTTTCAGTGGCTCGATACGTCGACGGCCCCGCCCGCCGAGGCCTTCGAGGGCGTCGACGCGGTCATCAACCTCATGGGCGAAGGCATCGCCGATAAGCGCTGGGACGAGGCGCAGAAAAAGCGGATCTACGAGTCGCGGATTGGCGCCACGAACCAGCTCGTCGACGTGCTCCGGAACCTTCCGAAGAAGCCGAAGGCCTTCGTCTCCGCGTCGGCAATCGGTATCTACGGAAACCGCGGCGACGAGGAGCTCACCGAGCAATCCTCCCTCGCAGACGACTTCCTCGCCCGCGTTTGCAAGGACTGGGAAACGGCGGCGTTCAACGCGCGGGACCTCGGGCTCCGGGTCGCCGTCGTTCGCACCGGCGTCGTCATCGGGAAGGACGGCGGGGCCCTGAAGAAGATGCTCC